>NZ_CAKMXA010000002.1:0-112545 GCF_928722185.1 Mitsuokella jalaludinii | reverse complement strand
ACGGTCATCTATTACTTCAAGTACAACCTGGACCGCTCGGACTTACTGGCGCTTGTCGGTCTGCTCGGAATCCTGTCAGGTCTTCCTATGCTCCTGGCCTTGCCGACACTTGAGAAACATTTCAAGAAACGCAGCCTGATGTTCTTCAGTGTCGCGCTCTATGTAGCAGGCGACTTACTGATCTACTTCGGCCAGTCCTCGATCTTCTGCCTACTGGCCGGTCTCGTCATCACGGGCCTCGGCATCTACGGCATCTTCGGCGTCACCTTCGCGATGCAGCCGGATGTCATCGATTACTCGGAGTACAAGAAGAACCGCAGCGTTGCGGGCCTGATTGCAGCCTTCCAGGGCTTCTTCGTCAAAGGCGGCATGGGCCTGACGAGCTTTGTCGTCGGCCTGTTCCTGAACATGGGTGGATACGTCCCGAACGCCGTACAGACTGCCTCAGCACTTTCCGCCATCGAAGACTGCTTCATCTGGATCCCGATCCTGCTCTGCGCCATCATCGCGGCCCTTATCTACTTCTACAAGCTGGACAATATCCGCACCGATATGACGGCAGAACTCGATCTGCGCCGCCAGATCCTGGCAGGACAGCACGAGATGCCCGACATCGTGCAGGCCATCCCGCAGTATGATCCCAAAGCCAAGCAGTGAGAAGAGGAGGATTTGCTATGGCAAAGACACTGATTACGATTTCCAGGCAATTTGGCAGCGGTGGACGAGAAATCGCCGAGATCCTGACCAAGAAGCTGCACTGCCACCATTTCAACAGCAAGATCGTCGAGATGGCTGCAGAGAATCTGCACAACGGTGTGGATATCGAAGAGGCAATCGCGCGCTCATACCACACGCCGGAAGAAGCCCAAGGCAATCTCGATAAGTACGAAGGCTTTGAGCGGATGGTGGAGAACAACCGCATGTATGTGGAACAGGCGAAAGTCATCCTCAATGTGGCAGACCGTCCGGAGAGTGCCATCTTTCTCGGCCGCTGCGCCGATTACATCCTGCGCAACCGGCCGGACGTGTTCTCCTTCTTCATCTATGCCGACGATGATTTCCGCATCGCACGCGGAAAAACGAAATACCACGGCATGAGCCTGAAGGAGCTGAATCACGAAGAGAACCGCCGCAAGCAGTATTATGAGTTCTACACCGGGCAGCGCTGGGGCGAGCCGACGAACTACGACATGATGATCAACACGAGCAATATTTCCCTGGAAACGGCCGCGAATACGATTCTTGCGTATATCCAATGCTGCCAGAATGAAGGACGACCGCTCTCTTTCAGATAACGATTGCAGAAAGCAGGGCTGGACTACTTCGAACACCCGCAAACAAAAAAATCGAGGAACACATTGTTCCTCGATTTTTTATTGGCCGTGACGCAAGCGCTCCAGTGCCAGGCGGTAGATGTAGCTGGCATTCCTGCCTGTGGTCTTGTGGTGGGCAAGGTCGGCAGCGTGGACGATGCTGTACTGGAAGTTGACGGTGACAGGATTGCCGTCAATCTGGTGGATGGCCTGCAGGTGGCTCTGTATGGTGTGCGCGAGAAGTTCCGAATCCATGGCATCCTTCTGGCTGTTCTCGCGGCGCAGGATGGCAAACATCGCGTGCTGGACGCGCGCGATGACGGAGTCCTTCCCGACGAGGTCGCGCAGGATGGATGCCTCTTTGCGGATGAGCGCGCGCAGCAGAGGCGAGCCGTATGACCGCTGGATCCGCTCATCGAAGCGGCTCTCCAGGAGGATGAGGGTATAGGGCTGATTATCGATGGCATACGCCTCCTGATACTGGAGCAGGTCGCCGAGGAAGCCCTGGCGGTTGTGCAGGCCTGTGATCGGGTCTTCGTAGGGCGAGGGGAGGTTCTGGTGGAGTTTGCGGTACATGTCATCGGCCTCAAAGAAGATACCCATGAGGCCGATGATCACGCCATCCCGGTAGAGCGGCCACTTGTAGCAGGTGATGTGGCGCAGGACGCCGTGAATGATGCAGTCGCCCGCGACGTTCTCGATGACACGGCCCTTCTGGATGACCTCGAGCTCATCGAGGCGGTACGAATTGTTGTCGAGATGCCAGTTCATATCCTCATCCGTCTTGCCGAGGATCTCCTGATCCGTGCGAAAGCCGTAGAACTTCAAAAAGGCATCCGTCGCGCCGAGGAAGCGGCGCTCGCGGTCCTTCCAGAAATAACAGAACTTCGTATGGTGCACGAAGCTCTGCCAGAGCAAGGCGTCAAGAGAAGGATGATGCGCCTCATGGCTGCCGGAAGGGGCGATCGGCGCGTGGATGCTCTTGGTCGCCGTCAGCAGGAGCGGCGCCTCTTCTTCCCTCCCGTTGTTGAGCAGGATGACGACGCATTCCTGCCAGACATAATTGCCCTGTTTGTCACGCATGCGGAAGCAGTGCTCCAGTCGCCCGTAGGGGCTCTTCTGGATGCGCTCTACGATCGTATCGGGATTGAAGAAGGCCAGATAGCCCTCCTGGTCCTCTTCGTAGATGTACGCACGGCTGACACTCTGCAAGATTTCGTGGAAATCGCCTGTCTGCGCAGCCTGTTCCAATTGGAACAGAGAATCGTGAACGTAGAGGGGTTCGACCTTATGGTGCTTGAGATCCACGAGGTTGATGTACTCGAACATGGTGTAGAGATAGCGCAGGTTGTCGTCGAGCTTGCCCCGCTGCAGATTCGCGGCGCTCTTCGAGATGTTCTCCAGCTCGGAGTGGATGAGCACATGCTGGTTCATCTCACAGACGATGCGCAGGCGGATGTTGACGTAGTCCCCGTTCTCGACGTAGCAGAACGATTCGGGCCTGCCGCTCTGGCGTGACTGGTCGATGAACTCCCGAAACGTGTGGGCAAAGTCGGACGGTTGAACATATCTTCGACATCCTGGCAGGAATAGCCCAGTGCGTGGAGCTGCTGCCGGTAGGGCTTGTTGACGTAAAGGAAATGGAGATACCCGTCCTTGTGCAGGTCAAAGAGCGCACTCGTCCGGTCGGTCTGCCGGATGGCCATGCTGGCCGTATCATAATAGTGGCACCACTTGCGCGGTTCAGTGCGGCGGGCGTCGGCCTCTATGTGGGCCAGCGTGCCGACTAGCGGCTGCGGTTTGCCGTAGAGATAGCCCTGCTGGCGGCCGCAGCCGATCGAGGCAAGGAATTCGGCATGCTCCTGTGTCTCGACGCCTTCGGCAAGCGTCTTGATGCCGAGCTCCTTGGCCATGTCGATGACCGAGCAGATGATGTCGCGCGACTTCTCCGTGAAGCTGCGCAAGAAGCCCATGTCGAGCTTGATGAGGTCGACCGTGTAGTCTTTAAGGATGTTCAGCGAGGAATAGCCGCTGCCAAAATCGTCGAGCCAGATCTCATAGCCCTCGTTCCGCAGGCGGTCGACGGCCTGGTGGACGGCGTCGTCATTCTCGGCGAGCGCGCTCTCCGTGATCTCGACATGCAGGTAGTCGCGCGGAATCTGATATTTGATGCGCGTCTTTTCGACGAGAGAGAAGATGTCGACGGCGCTGAAGTCATAACGCGACAGATTGAATGAGACGGGTGTGACCGGCAGATCGTGGTTGAAGCGCTGGCGCAGCATGCGGCAGACCTCCTCGAGCACATAGGCGTCGAGCTGGTGGATCAGGCGCACCTGTTCCAGGACCGGGATGAAGGACGCCGGGGAGAGAAAGCCAATCTGCGGATCGACCCAGCGAGCCAGGGCCTCCATGCCGCAGAGCTCGCCCGTCAATGTGCGGATGACCGGCTGATAGTAGACCTGGATCCAGTGGTTGTCGATGGCCTCTTGGAGATGGCCGACAATATAGTCGCGGATATCGCGGTCGATGACCTGCCCTGGCTGCGGGACGTCGATCTCCTGCAACGTGCAGTAGAGCACATTGCCATACGCCTGCGTATGGACGAGATGCCCCGCGAAATCCGCATAGCGGATGCGGCTCGTGCGCGTGAAGAGATGCCCCTGGATGTGCGAGAAGCGGCCGTGTCGCTCCAGGAGCGCATGGCTGACCTCCTGCTCGACGCGAGCGCGGTCGTCCAGCGCAATGAAGTTCGGCGCTTTTCCTTCGATATGGCGGTAGAGCTCTTCGTAGCTGCGGCAGTCATACACCCGCATCATCTCATCATTGGCGTAAAGCAGCTCATACGGCTTTTCTGCTCGTGCGATGAAAAAACAACAAGGCAGATTCTCCGCAATGCCGGGGAATCCGCTCAGATCTTTCCGTTCATAATCCATCATGCATTCCTCTTGCTGAACATAGGTGATTCACCAGACAATGTCATTGTCTATTATGACGTCTATTATAGCAACTCTCTCTTAGAGAACCAAGATAAGCCCTCCTCTTTTCGCCACCCAGATGAATCAGAAAATGCGGCATTCTCATCACAAAAAATGATTCCTGCCAGCGCATGGAGCAGGCAGAAATCATCTTGTTGCCGGGACGGTCATGCCTTGTGGCGCAGCCGCTCGCTGGCGAGGCGGTAGATGTAGCTGACATTGCCGTCGGCGGTCTTGTGGATGGCAGGATCGGTCGCGTGGACGATGCTGTAGCGGAAGGTGATGGTGACAGGATTGCCGTCAAGCTGGTGGATGGACTGCAGGCGCTGCTGGAGGTCGCGCGCGATGGCCTCGGAGGCGGTGCAGTCCTCAGAGCTTGTCTCGCGGCGCAGGATGGCGAAAGTCGTGTGCCGGAGGCGCGAGATGACGGTATCCTTTCCCGCATGTGTGCGCAGGATGTCCGCCTCCTGGCGGATGAGCGCGCGCAGGAAGGAAGGGCCATACGTCTTCTGGATCTGCTCGTCGAAGCAGCTCTCTAGGAGGATCAGCGCGTAGGGCTGCTGGTCGACCGCATACGCTTCCTGGTAGCTGATCAGATCGCCGAGAAAGCCCTGGCGGTTGTGCAGCCCTGTGACAGGATCCTCATAGGGAGAGACGAGGCTCTGGTTGATCTTGCTAGAGAGATCCTCCGCCTCGAAAAAGACGCCCAAGAGGCCGATGATCTCGCCCTCGCGGTAGAGGGGCCACTTGTAGCAGGTGATGTGGCGCAGGACGCCCCGGATGATGCACGTTCCCTTCACATTCTCGACAGGCTTGCCCGTTTGCAGGAGCGCGATCTCGTCGAGGCGGTAGGTGTCGTTGTCGAGATGCCAGTTCATCTCCTCGTCCGTCTTGCCGAGGATATCGGCCTCGGAGTTGAAGCCGTAGAACTTCAGGAATGCCTTTGTCGCGCCGAGGAAGCGGAGGTCCTTGTCTTTCCAGAAGTAGCAGAACCGCGTGTGATGCATGAGACTCTGCCAGAGCAGGGTGTCGAGCGTGCTCTGCTCTGGTGTGCGGGACTCCGTCAGGAGGACTTGCTCTTCGATGGTCTTTTCGGCCGTCAGCATGAGTGGGGTATGACCGCTTCTTTCCGTCAGGCCTTTCTGGAGCAGGACAGCCACGCACTCCCGCCAGTGGTAATTGCCGTGCGGATCGCGCACGCGGCAACAATGTGCGATGCGGCTGTAGCGGCTCTTCTGGATGCGCGCGACGGCGGTGTCCGGATTGCAGAAATCCAGATAGCCCTGCCGGTCGGGTTCGTAGACATATTCCTGGGCGAACGACTGCAGATACCTGCGGATGCCGTGGACCGTCTCACGCGTAGGCGCATCGTGGACGTATATCGGCTCAATCGTATCACGCTGGAAATCGACGAGAGAGATGTTCTCGAACATCGTGTAGAGATAGCGCAGGTTGTTGTCGAGCTTGACGAGCTGCTCGCCCGCATCGCTCCGGGAGATGTTCTCGAATCCCGTGTGGATGAGGAGATGATGGTTCATCTCGCAGATGACGCGCAGGCGGATGCGGATGTAGTCCCCGCCGTCAATGTAACAGAACGACTCCGGTGAGCCGGACTGGAGCGAGCGGCTGACATAGTGCCGGAACGTGGCAGAGATCTCGGGACGTGCCTTATGATTGAGAAATCCCTCGACATCCCGGCAGCGATAGCCGAGTGCATGGAGCTGTTCCCGGTAAACCCGGTTGGTGTAGAGGTAGTGGAGATATCCGTCCTCATGCAGGTCGAAGAGTGAACTCGCCTGGTTCGTCTCGCGGATGGCCATGCTTGCGACATCGTAATAGTGGCACCACTTGCGCAGCTCGATCTCCCGCCCCTCTGCCTCGATATGCGCGAGCGTTCCCACGAGCGGCTGCGGCTTGCCGTAGTAGTAGCCCTGCTGTCGCCCGCAGCCAATCGAAGCGAGGAACTCAGCATGCTCCTGCGTCTCGACGCCCTCGGCAAGTGTCTTGATGCCGAGTTCCTTGGCCATGTCGATGACCGAGCGGATGATGTCGCGCGACTTCTCCGTGAAGCTGCGCAAAAAGCCCATGTCGAGCTTGATGAGGTCGACCGTGTAGTCCTTGAGGATGTTCAGCGAAGAGTAGCCGCTGCCGAAATCGTCGAGCCAGATCTCATAGCCCTCGTCCCGCAGGCGGTCGACAGCCCGGTGGACGGCGTCGTCATTCTCGGCGAGCGCGCTCTCCGTGATCTCGACATGCAGGGCATCACGCGGAATCTGGTACGCGGCGCGCGTCTTTTCTACAAGGTGAAAGACATCGACCATATCGAAATCGTAGCGTGAGAGATTGAACGAGACCGGTGTGATCGGCAGGTCGTGGTTGAGCCGCTGGCGCAGCATGTGGCAGACCTCCTCGAGCACATAGGCGTCGAGCTGGTGGATCAGGCGCACCTGTTCCAAGACCGGGATGAAGGACGCCGGTGAGAGGAAGCCGATCTGCGGGTCGACCCAGCGGGCCAGGGCCTCCATGCCGCAGAGTTCCCCGGTCAGCGTGCGGATGACCGGCTGGTAGTAGACCTGGATCCAGTGATTCTCGATGGCCTCATCGAGGTGGCTGATGACATAATCGCGGATGTCGCGGTCCACCGTGACGCCCGGCAGCGGGATATCGATTTCTTGCAGCGTGCAATAACAGACCTTGCCATGCGCCTGCGTCTCGACGATGCGCCCCGAGACGTCCGCATAGCGGATGCGGCTCGTGCGCGTGAAGAGATGGCCGCGGGCATGGTCGAAGCGGTCATTTCTCTCGGCCAGTTCATGCACAATTTCCTGCTTCACGCGCGCACGGTCATCCATCGCGATGACATGGAAGGCATCGCCATCGACATGTCGGTAAAGCTCATCAAAGTCGCGGCAGTCAAACAGCCGCAGCATTTCCTCATTGGCATAGAGCAGCTCATACGGCTCCTCCGCCTGCGTGATGTAGAAACAACACGACAGGTTCTCTACCACTCCTGGGAAGTCGCCCAGGTTTTTCATTTCCTGTTTCATTATGCGTTCCTCTCACGAAAAATCATTTTGTTCTTGCTCGCGGGATTCGTCGTTCAAGGAAAACGTCCAATTCTAGACGTTTTGAGCTGTGCGCAGCTGCATCCCGTTGGTCGTGGATGGAGACTCCACCAGCAAGAGTCCCATTCCTGTAGACGATTACACGAATTATTCTTTCTACGTCTATTATACAAGTACACGCCCGAAAAGAGAAGATGTTGTTTTCAGCTGTAACCATGCGCTCTATGTCAGATTCGGATCGATAAAAAACCAGCCTCCACGGTGATGAGCGGTGAGGCTGGTTTTGTTTTGTGCTCGTATCTAGCTTTTGTTTGCAGTATCGAAAGTACGATGGCATTCATTCAAAAAGCGAGCTGCTGTTCACTGATACCGGGATCTCGCCTGCCATCATCTTTCCGAGTACGACCTGTGTCAGCAGGCGGTATTCACGATACGTCTTCTTGCGCGAGCAGGCATGTTCGCGGTTGAAGCCCCTGCGGCCTGCGAGGTAGTCGAGCTGGGAAGCATGGCGCTTCATGAAGGCGAGGAGATCGGACAGTGTCATAGCGGCGACGTACTCCTTGGCATGTTTCAGATAATAATCCGCGCGGTCCTGGTTGTCCTCTTGTTCCTTAGCCTCACGCATACGCTCCTCGAGCTGCTTATTCTCGATGCGAGCCATGCCCTTCTTTAGGGCTGTTTTCCCCTGGTGCGAGGCTCCAGCCCAGTCCTGCTTGACTGCGGTGATGAAGTAACGTCCGTAAGTATCCGGCCCCTTCTTCTTGCCCATGCGCGCATCTTTGGTGATACGATCAAAGACGAGGTGGAAGTTGCTGACGATGCAGGCTTCTGAGATTCCGTCAAAGCTGTCCTTGATGTAGCTGGGCTCAAAGCCCTCGTCACAGGCCATGCTGAAGAGGACAAGAATGCGCTCACTGAACTTTTCCCGCAGCTGTTTGACGAGTGCAGGCGCGAGATTTGGGAAGTACGTGTCTCCAATCGGCGTCTTGGTAAAGCCGAAGACGATGGTTGTGGCCTTGCGTCCTGGGCCACCGTCGTCATCGATGAAGAAGTCCTTGTACTTTGTATGGCATCGAATTTCCTCGATAGAGAGCGTGATTACTCTGCGTTTGAACTCCTTGTAAGAGGATTCTGGATAGAGTGCAATTTCCCTGCGCAAGCGGTCTACCGAGATTTCATGGATGTTCAGACGACCGAGATTGCGCAGATAGATAAAGAGGCGCATCGATACGATGGTATCTAGGGCTAAGATGTCTTCGATGTCCATCGAGATGTACGTTCCTTCGCGGAGGTTGAAGAGATACTGGTTGAGGCGCGGCGGGATGCTGACTTCGAGGATGTGCGTTTTGCGGTTGTAGGAGAGCTCTGAGATGAAATTGGCGTGGTAGATATCTTGTTCACCGCTGCCATCTTCTCTCGACCGAAGGTCTATATAGTTCTGAGAGAGCTTGGTGAAGATTTCCGCGACAATCATGCCGCGTGCCTTGGTTGCGTTGATGTTGAGCTTGTCCGCAAATCGGACGGCATCGAAGGTGTACATCGTGCCCTGCTCCGGTACATGGTGTTCATCCATGGAAGCGATGAAGAGATACCATGCCTTGAGCTGGTTCTTGCTCAGAGCGTACTTTGCCGTGGCGAATTCCTGTGCGATTGTCATCGGGCCGGTATCTTTCGGGATTAGGAATACCGAGCGATGTACCAAATCCATCTCTTCTTGTGCCGACATGTGTCGTTCTCCTCTCGTTTGCGCTTAATGTTCCCATGCTAGGAATATTATACATGGACTAGATGAGAAAAAGAAGGTGAAGCGGCAACTTTCTCCCTTTGCAATCTGCCTATATACAGTATTATAGTATATTAGTATAGTATAGTAGTGCCAAAGGTGTACCGTTTGGTCGAAGCCGCCAGACCGCATAAAACCTAGATTCTTGCGAAGATGCCAGATGGAAGAAGTCCGGAAAGGTGTACCGTTTGGTCGAAAGGTGTACCAAACGGTCGAAATGCAAAAATGCCCGCAACCCCTTGGTATTGCTGGATTCTTGGACCAAAATACAGCAATGAAAGGTGTACCGTTCGGTCGTTGCCGGAAAAAGCAAGTGCAAAAGACTATTCTGACAAATCAGCAACCCCTTGTAAATCCTCACTTTTTCCTTTGATGAAACATCAAAAATGACAATCGAAAGGTGTACCAAATGGTCGAGGATTTTAGGAAAGGTGTACCGAACGGTCGAGAAAAGGTGTACCGAATGGTCGATTTGTGCACAGGCAAACAGTAGTTATACACAGGATATCCACAAAATTATCCACAAAAGGTTCTTCGAGGGAGTGATTCTAAACTTATGAAAGAAATGCGGGTGCTATTCAAAGCCCCTGAGAACGCTGGATGGCGGGGAAAATGAACTTGTGAAAGAAATGCGGTCCCGGGCCTGAGCCCTTAGGCGTATTGGAAAGCGGCATGCATGAACCTATGAAGAAAATGTGGTTGTGCCCTAGGGAACTGGTGCCTGTAAGAGCAGCATGAATAAACCTATGAAAGAAATGCGGGTGCCGAAAGGTGTACCGAATGGTCGTGAAGGAAACGGGAAGGTATGGTGAAGGTATGGATTCGGATTTACAGGTATGGCGGCGGAATCTCTACATCTGCTGTGTGGCGTCATTCGTCGTAGCGGTGGGGATGAGTCAGATGGCGCCGATCCTGCCGCTCTACATTGAGGAACTCGGCGTAACAGGGGCGGGAGAGGTCGCGCGCTGGTCGGGTATTGTCTACGGCTGCAACTTCGTCAGCCTCGCGATTTTCTCGCCGATATGGGGGCGCCTGGCGGACCGCTATGGGCGCAAGCCGATGATCCTGCGCGCGTCGTGCTGGCTCGGCCTCATCATGATAGGAATGTCGTTTGCGCAGTCGGTCTGGCATCTCGTGGCGCTGCGCCTCCTGCAGGGATGCCTGTCGGGCTTCCAGGCGGCTGTCGTGCCGCTGCTCGCCCAGGAGACGCCGAAGGAGCACTCGGGCTGGGCCATGGGCCTGTTCTTCTCGTCACAGGTCACAGGCGCCCTGCTGGGGCCTCTGCTCGGCGGTTTCCTTGCGGAGTTCACAGGCATCCGCGCGAGTTTCCTCTGCATCGGCACGCTGTGCCTGCTCGGCTGCCTCGCCCTGACGCGCGTCCGGGAGACGCACCGTCCGGCTGTCCAGAAGGCGACAGTCGGACTGCGCGAGATGTTTGCCAAGCTTCCGCACCGCAGGGCCATCGTCGGACTCTTCCTGACGACGCTCATCATGCAGTTCTCGCTGACCTGCGTCCAGCCGATCCTGACGGTCTATGTCAAGGAACTGGCTCCGACGACCGAGCACCTTGCCGTCGTTTCAGGTGCTGTGTTCTCGAGTGCAGGCTTTGCGAGCATGCTGTTCGCCTCGCGCCTCGGGCACCTCTCCGACCGTATTGGGTCGAACCGCGTCCTGCCAGCCTGCCTGCTGCTCGCAGGCCTTGCCGCCATCCCGCAGGGCCTCGTGACCGCACCGTGGCAGCTCGCCCTGCTGCGCTTCGTGCACGGCATCGCCGTCGCAGGCCTCATGCCCTCCATCAACAACCTCATCCGACAGCTCGCTCCGGCCGCCTGCATGGGTCGCATCTACGGCTTCAATCAGTCCTTCCAATTCATCGGCATGTTTTCCGGCGCCTTCTTTGGCGGCCATCTCGTCGCCATCTTCGGACTGCGCCATATGTTCTATGTCGTCGCTGTCCTGCTGCTCGCCGACGCTCTCTGGTGCCACCGGACGGAGCGGAGCTGACACTTGCCCGCACCAAAATAACCCTGCCCCGAGAATGGGACAGGGTTATTTTTTGTATTGTCACCAGTTGCTCTCATCGATCATGAGCACATAAAAGACCTTGCCGTAGACGTCCGTCTCGACGAGGCGGCCCTTGTCGAGGATGCACTTGACCTGGCCGCTCTTCGTGATGATGCGGTAGCGAACGGCGTCGTTGCCGTCGCTGTTCGGCTGCTGGACTTGCTCCCAGATGCTCTGCTCGACGGCCTCGTATTCCTCCGGATGGACGATGCCGCGGAAGGTGCCGCCGGTGAACTGCTGGAATTCCTCGAGTGTCCGGCAGTCGAACAGCCGGATGAGCTCGTTGTTGGCAAAGAGGATTTCCTCCTTGCCCGTGGCCTTGTAGATGAGGATTGCGCCCGGGAAGTGCATGATAATGTCCTTGAGGCCGAATGCCAGCTGGCTGCGGTCCTCCTTGGCGACGCTCGGTGCATACAGTCGGACCCCGTGCTTTCCGTGAAGTTTCACGGCGTAGAGCGCCGCATCGGCGCAGCGGAAGAGGTCGGTGCGTGAGATCCCCTGCGACGGATAGGCGGCGTAGCCGATCGAGATGGTGTAGGCATGCTGCTGGTCGCCGAATGTGAACGTCAGGTCGCGCGCGCTGAACCGTTGCAGCAGGACATTGGCTTCCGATGCCGTGCAGTCCGGCAGGAAGATGCAGAACTCATCGCCGCCGTTGCGCCCGACGATGGCGGGCGCAGGGAATGCCTCGCGCAGATCATTGGCCAGACTGCGCAGTGCTTCATCTCCGGTATTGTGGCTGTAGAGATCGTTGATGCGCTTGAAATCATCGATATCGATCATGACGCCGACGGCCCCGATCTTGGAGACCTTGTCCAGATACGCATCGACAGCCGTATCGAAGCCCTGGCGGTTGTTGAGCCCCGTCAGCGCATCGGTATCGGCTAGCTGGCGCAGGTAACGGCGGCCGTCCTGCAAGTGAAGCAGGGCATGCGTCAGGAAGGTCACCAGAAATACGAGAATCAGGCCGATTGACAGGGTGATCGCGAGAGGCGGCGGCATCCGCCAGCCCCAGGCGGGGGCGACCTCCAGCTTCCACTTGCACCCGCCGTACGTGAAGACCTGCGCCTCTGTCGGCTCCGGGAGGTCATCCGAGGCCAGGATGACCTGGTACGTATCCTGCCCTGGAGAGGTCTTGGAGATGCGGTAAGCATGGTGTGTCGCCTCGAGCGACTTCACCGTCGCTTCAAAGACGTCCGGCACTTTGAGGACGGCAATCGTAAAGCCCCAGAACTCCTGCTGTCCCGCTGCGTTCTCTCGGTAGACCGGCTGGCGCATCGCAATGGCCGTGTAGTCGTCCGTCACCTGGAAGGGCCCCTGCATGGTCGCAATCCCCGTGTCACGGCTGTAGACGAGGCTTCCCAGCCGGTCTTCCAGCGAGAAGAGGTCGACCTTCCCCAGGCCCGCCGCATCTTCCGGGTAGATATCCGTCACGCGGCCCTGCGGCGCCAGCTGGATGCTGGCCACATAGGGGCGCGTCGCGAGCATCTCCTTGGCCAGCTCTTCAAAATGCTGCGGCCGCTCTCCTGTATCGGCAATCATGTAGGCCAGCGTCTCCGTTACCGAAAGGCTCGTGCCAAAGTCCTTCTCGAGCTCATCCGCGTAGATCTTGGCTGCCTGTGCGCATTCCTCCCGCTGCATGACAGACTGATTCTGCACGATGTGCCCCAGCAGCGCCAGGTATATCGTAATCCCAATCAAAAAGACAGCCGTAGTGATGATATTGCGTCTCATGCTCTCATCTCCTCCTCTGCCATGCAAAAGTCCCGTCCTTGTCCGGACCGCGTCTTGATATGCTAAATTATACGGTAAAAGAAACTTTTTTTCAATTATCGATATCGATGTGCTGGTGGCGTGTCTGGTGGTGCTGGATCTTTTCCTGGTACATGTGGCGGTCGGCCGTGGCCAGGATGGTGTCGATGTTGTCGATGGGGGTGGTGGCGAGGGCGTAGCCGAGGGCGATGCTGATGCCTGCGGTGCGGAAGCGGTCGTGGAGCTGGGCGCAGATGGCACCGGCCTGCGCACTGTCTTGGATTTCTTCTACCATGAGGAATTCGTCGCCTCCCATGCGGAAGACGGCGTCTGTGGGGCAGGCGGATTCCAGGAGGCTGGCAGCGGCCTTGATGAGCGTGTCACCGGCTTCGTGCCCAAGGCGGTCATTCGTCTCCTTGAGGCCGTTGAGATCTCCGAAGAAGAAGGCATACTGGCGGTTGTCGGGCAGATTTTGAAGATAGTCGAGCAGGCCGCGGCGGTTCATGATGGCTGTCAGCGGGTCAATCTTGCCCAGGCGGTCGATGTGCCGGATCAGGTTGCGGTTGCGCAGCAGGATGGAGAAGAAGCGCGCGAGTGCCTGCAAGAGCGGGAGCGCTTTTTCCATCTGTTCGGGCGCGGGATTGATGACCTCGAGGTAGCCGTAGGCGCGGTCGTCGAGGCGCAGGCGCACGAAGATCAGGCGCTGGAGGTTCGGCAGGCGCGGCGCGTAGCCGTTGTCGCGGCAGAAGGCTTCGACGTCGTCGATGGTGAAGACGGGCTCTTTAAGGAAGTGCTCGTAGAGCGAATGAATCTCCTCGCGCGGGAAGGGCTGGATCTCGCGCGAGAGTGGCAGGGCATCCTGTGCATCCCAGAAGTGGGAGCAGCGCAGCATCGTCGCCGTTTCTTCGGCGATGAGGAGATGATCGGCTGAGAGCAGGTGCCCGAGGCGGTTCATCATCTTGCGGATGCCGCTCTCCGGGTCGATCTCGTACATGCCTGCGCGGATGATGTCGTTTATGGAGAGCTCCTGATAGAGGACCTTGTCGTGCGCGGCATGGCGCTGCTGGTATTTGTCGAGGTTGATGGCCATGCAGAAATGGCAGGACTTGCCGTTCCACGGGACGAGCGTGTGGCAGAGCAGGAGATTGGCGTTCATGGTATCGTTGTGGTAGATGTGGACCTGGCAGACGTTGTGCCGGAGCTTGCTCTCGTTGCAGTTATCGCACGGGGCGTTCGCTCCCATCAGGAGGCGGTAGCAGGTCTTCCCGGCAAGCGGCTCATCGTAGGTCAGGCCGAGCTCTCTGCGCTGGGCCTGGTTCAGGTAGAGGAGCTCGTGTGTCGCGGGGTCGGAGATAATCACGCCGAAGGGCAGCGTATCGAAGAGATCCCGTGAGAATAGGAGGTTGTCGTTGCTGTAGGGGGTCAGCCCGTAGCGCTTTTCTTCGGCGCGCTGCAGGCGCTGGATCAGCAGGCGCATGAGGCTGTCGAGGCTGCGCACCTCGGCGCCGTGCGCCTTGGCGTAGTGCATGTAGAGCGTGCAGGGATGGCCGTCGACCTCGCGGATCGCATGGACTTCCTGTGTAATCCTGAGTGCGGCTTCCTGCAGGCCGTTGTCCTGTGCATTCTTGGACAAGATGATGAAACAGCAGCTGCCGACGCGGGCGATGCTGCAGGCGGCAGGCAGGTCCTTGTGCAGTAGTGCGACAATCTTCTGCAGCAGGTGGCGCCGGAAATCCTTGCCGTACTTCATGCCGATGCCATCGAACTCGGGCACGTCGAGCAGCGTGGCCGTGTAGTCGTTGCCGTGCAGGCGGTACTCGTCGGCGTACAGCAGAGCATCGCGCAGCATGCCGCAGTAGCTCAGCAGGTGTGTTTCCTCGTCGATGAGGCCGAGTGCGGCGTCCTGCTCCCGGCGCGCCGGTGCATCCACGAGGGTGCTCAGCTTGATGAAGATGCCGATGACCTGGCCGTCCTGACGGATGGGAAATTTTGCCGCGCGGATTTCCTGGAGGCGGTGTCCAATATCAATCTGCTCGCGCACGCCCAGTAGAGGGGTGCCAGTGCGCATGACGGTCTCTTCTGTCTCGTAGGCCTGCTCGGCGAGCAGCTGCCAGCCGAGCTCTTTGTCGGTCCGGCCGCGGATCTCGGCGATATCACGGACGCCGCGGGCCTTGAGGAAGGCGCGGCTGGCCCCACAGAAACGGTGCTGGCGGTCCTTCCAGAAGAATTCGACATCCATGTCCTCGAGCATGGTCGCAAAGGCTCCCTGGTACAGGGGGTCCTGTCCGGCGGCGAAGAAGTCTTTGGCGATGCCGTAGCTCTCGAGCATCTGGCGGATGATGACCGTGCGGTCGGGGATTTGCTCTATGAAATTCCTGTTGAAGCAGATGAGCATCTCGCGCGAGGTCGATTTGAAGAGTGCCATGCTCGTGAAGAAGATCCAGACATAGTGGCCGTCCGACATCAGGATGCGGAAGGGCGCTGTGATAAAGGACTTCGGGCTGGTCGAGGCACGCTCGTACAGGGCAGCGGGAGCCGCGAAGGCGAGGAAACGCTCGCGGTCGGCCGGATGGACGTAGCGGCTGGCGAAGCGCTGCATGGTTGCCGCTGTATCGTGGAACTGCATGCCGACGCGCGTCTCTGTCAGTGGCTCAATGATTTCAATGACGTCCTGGTCGAGGTTGATGTACCAGATGGCATCATAGGTCTGCAGCACATTGCGCACGATTGTGTCGAAGCGGTGGGAGTGGGTGTCGTCGAAGGCCTTGTCGGCACTGATGTTGGAGAGGTGCAGCTGGTGGACTGAATGGGTGCCGCGTGCGGCAAGCTCCTTGATCTTGACGCGCATGTATTGGCCGTTGTCGACATACATCATCGACTCCCACTGGCCCGTCGCCTTGCCGCGCTCGAGGAAGCGGCGGAACTTCTCGTTCATCGGGAAGTTCTTCGAGCGGAAGTTGATGTTGACGCGCTCGACGCTCGGCGTGCCGATGCTGTGCAGGGCGTCGAGGTAGAGTGCATTGGCCTGCAGCATGGTCATCTGCTCATTGTCGTCGTAGAGAATGGCGACCGGGGCCGTCTGGTTCATGTCGACGAGCCCGGCCTTGTTGAGGAGTTCGGTATCGTCGCGGATCTCCAGGTGCAGGTCGTTATCCAAGCAGTATTGTTGGAAGTCCTCGCATGGAACCGGTTTGCCATAATAGTAGCCCTGTATCTTCTCGCAGCCGATTTCCCGCAGGAAATCGCACTGATCCTTTGTCTCCGCGCCTTCAGCCAGCGTGTGGACGGAGAGGTCCTTGGCCATACTGACGAGGTACTTGAGGATCTTGCGGCTTTTCGCGGTGAAGGGATGCAGGAACTTCATATCAAACTTTATCGTATCGAAGTCGTAGTCCTTCAGGACATTGAGAGAGGAATAGCCGCTGCCGAAGTCGTCGAGCAGCACGGGATAGCCTTTTTTCTGGAACTTCTGGATCCCGTTCAGTACCGAGTCCATTCTGTCGACCAGCGCGTTTTCCGTGACCTCGATCTGGATGAGGCCGAGCGGCAGGCGGTATTCTTCGCGGATCGTCTCGGCGACGGCGAACGGGTCCTGGAGCAGGAAGTCAAGGCGTGAGAGATTGACCGAGATGGGGAGAACAGGGAGGTTCGCATCGAGCTTTTCGCGCGCCATCTTGGCAACGGTGTGGAGGATGTAGGCGTCGAGCTTGTGGATGAGATGCGCCTCCTCGAGCACGGGGATGAAGATGCCCGGCGCGATCGTGCCGTACTGCGGCGACTCCCAGCGTGCGAGTGCCTCCGCGCTGACGAGCTCGCCCGTCAGCGTGCGGACGACGGGCTGCAGGTAGACGCGGATGTAACCCTTGGCCATGGCCTGGTCCAGGTGCTCGCGCACGTAGTTCTGCATCTGGTGGCGCAGGCCGAGTTCTTCTGTGTAGACGGCCCAGTGGCGCGAAGCATCCTTCTTGATCGTGTCGCAGGCGATCTTGGCCTCGCTGTCAAAGGCGACATTGAGGTCCTTCGTTGAGGGCAGTCCCGTGAGGAAGCGGATGCCTGCCTTCAGCGCAATGTTGGGGTTCCCGATGAAGGCCAGCACGCGCTGGCAGGCCGTGTCAATACGCACCTGTACATCTGCCGTATCTGCGAGAACGGCGAAGGTATCTGATCCGAGGTGCACGACCAGCTGACAGGGGAACACCTCCTGCAGGATGTTCTCGATGTGTTGCAGGCAGAGATCCCCCCGCCGGAAGCCATGCGCGGCATTGTAGAGATGAAAATTCGTGATGTTGAAGAAGACCGGGCAGGACTTGATGTGGTGCCCCTCACGCCACTCCTGCTGCAGGTGCTCAGCCGCTGCCTGCAGGAATTCCTGCCGTCCCAGATGCGTTCGTCTCGTGTGTGTAATCATACCGTATTCCTTACTTTCCCTTGCCAGTTGTAACTCGTATCCTCATTGTAACACAAAGCCCCTGAAAAAGAACGTACTGTTATGAGAATTCGTCACTTCTGTGGTGAAAAAGTCCAGCGCTGGACTTTTTGGCGCGGAAGGTCCGACTATCAAACTGACCGTCCGCCTGCCCGACTATCCGACTGTCAGTTTGTCGGAGTCCTCCGACACATCCCTGTGCCCTCATTTTATGTTGACATATGTCAGCAAATTCGCTATACTGACAGTAGATGACATATGTCAAGAATATGGAAGGCGGATTGAGGTGAAACGTATGGGGAGAGTGACAAAGGCGCGGCGCGTCTGCGCCATGCCCTTGTATGCGCGCTTTGCGCCGCAGCCGGATGAGGCCAAGGCACCCGTGCGGATGGAGATCGAAGACTATGAGTGCATCCGCCTCATGGATTACTTGGGCATGACGCAGGAAGAATGTGCTGTGCAGATGGGGGTGGCCCGCACGACGGTGCAAGGCATCTACACGAGGGCACGGCGCCGCCTGGCAGGGGCTCTTGTCGAAGGACGCCCACTGCAAATCGCAGGCGGGAACTTCGAGCTCTGCCCGCAGCAAGGCCATGGCTGTGGTCAATCCCGCTACCTGCCGCAGCCCCATACCGCAGGGGGCGCATCGATGGATGTGCCGCCAGATCTCAGCGCAACGAAAGGAAGGATTCTTATGCGATTGGCAATCCCTTATGATAACGGTCAGGTCTTCCAGCACTTTGGCCGTAGCGAGCAGTTCAAGATCTACGAAGTGGCAGATGGCGCCATCGAATCGACGCATGTGCTGGAGAACAACGGCGAAGGCCACGGCGCACTCGTCACGCTCTTGCAGCAAGCGCATGTCGATGTCCTGATTTGCGGCGGCATCGGCGCGGGCGCACAGAACGCTCTGAAGGCAGCAGGCATCCGCTTCTACGGCGGCGTGCAGGGCGAGGCTGACAAGGCAGCAGCCGACTTCCTGGCAGACCGCCTCGCCTACGACCCCGCCGTCCGCTGCGAGCATCACGGCGAAGGGCACGGTCATGGGCATGGGCACGGCTGCCATCATCAGGCTTGAGCGAGACGCTGCGGAAGTCAGCAGCAGGCCCCACAAACGCACTGCTAGGATTTGCCTGCTGAATGCTCCGCTGATTGCCCAATCCGATGACAAGCAAAAGCCGCATAGATACAAAGATACCGGCGTATGAGCAGTACGCCGGTATCTTTGCTGTGTATTATATCGATTGTATTCTACCTCAGCGGGTCAAGTCTGGTGACTCAGTCGCTACTCAGGCGGAAGATGAGATGCTTCCGCCTGAGACGTTCACAGTCGGACTGTCGCAGGCGGTCAGAGCAGTTTCTCGATATCTGCGGCGATGGCCGACGGGACTTTCGTCGGCTCGAAGCGCTTGACGACCGTGCCGTCGCGGTCGATGAGGAACTTCGTGAAGTTCCACTTGATGCCGTCGCCTTCGAGGTACTCCGGGAAGTTCTTCTTGAGAACATCCTCGAGCACTGCGGCGTTCGGATGCTCCTTGTCGAATCCCTCGAAGCCTTTCTCCTTCGTGAGGTACTGGAAGAGCGGCTGGGCCGTCTCACCGCGGACATCGCCCTTCTCGAAGATCTGGAACGTCACGCCGTAGTTGTAGCGGCAGAACTGCTGAATCTCTTCGTTGCTGCCCGGATCCTGTGCGGCGAACTGGTTGCACGGGAAGCCGAGGATCTCGAAGCCCTTGTCCTTGTAGGCGAGGTAGAGTTTCTGCAGGTCATCGAACTGCGGCGTGAAGCCGCACTTGCTGGCCGTGTTGACGATCAGCAGGACTTTGCCCTTGTAGTCTGCCAGCGACTTTTCCTTGCCCTGGCTCGTCTTGACGGTGAAATCGTAGATGCTCATGATGATCTTCCTTTCTGTTCGGGTATTCTGGTTCTATGCACGCCGCAGAAGCGCTCGGCCTGCTGCGGGTATGTCTCATCTCTATAGCTTCATTATACATGCTCTCTTTTATTTTGTCAAATTTAATTTTGCAATACAATCATAAGCGACAGACATGATGGCCATACTGGTGTAATGTGTGTTATACTAGTACTATATCGTAGTATTAAATCAGGAGGATTGCAATGAAAGCATCATACAAGAAGATGGTCAAGATGGCGATGACGACGGTGATGGCTGGCGGCATCATGATGATGGGGCAGTCGGCCATGGCGGCACCAGCGCAGCCGCAGGTGCATGTGGATTCGGCGACGAAGGACATGCCGGGCCATGTGGCGAGCAAGGTCCTCGATGTCAAGGCGGACAAGACGGAAGTCGGACTGATCTCGAACGTCGTCTATGAGCAGGTGCCGAGCCGCGGCTATGCGAATGTGCCGATGCAGATGGACATCCTGCAGCCGAAGACGAAGGAGAAGAAGCCCGCCATCCTCTTTGTTACGGGAGGCGGCTTCATCAACGCCAACAAGGACAATGGCATCCAGCTCCGCATGCACCTGGCGGAGAACGGCTATGTCGTCGGCAGCATCAACTACCGCGTCGCGCCGACGGCGAAATTCCCGGAGCCGCTCGAGGATGTCAAGGCGGCCATTCGCTACCTCAAGGCGAATGCCGACCGCTTCGGCATCGATCCGGCGCGCGTCGGCATTGTCGGCGGCAGTGCAGGCGGCTACCTGACGGCTATGGCAGGTACGACGAGCGGCACGAAGACATTCGACAAGGGCGAGAACCTCCAGGTCACGAGTGATGTCAAGGCTGCTGTAGACCTCTACGGGCTCTCCGACCTCACGCAAGTTGGCGCCGACTTCTCCGAAGAAGTCCAGGCAAAGCACCGCTCTGCTGGCGCGACGGAAGCCCTCTGGGTCAACGGCTCGCCTGTCTTCGGCGGCCGTGACGGAGGCATCCTCGCCGACAAGCAGGCAGCCGAGGCGGCCAACCCCATCCACTACATCAGCAAGACGAGCGCCCCGATGCTCCTGATGCACGGCACGGCCGACACTGTCGTCTCCCCGAGTCAGACCGACCTGCTCTACCAGGCCCTGCAGAAAAGCGGCATCCCGAGTGAGCGCTACCTCGTCACCGGCGCCGCACACGGCGGCAAATACTGGGTCCAGGAACCCGTGCTCAAGATCATCACGGATTTTTTCGACCAGTATCTGAAAAAATGATCATTGTGAAAGGTATGATATAATAATAGCAGAAATGCCAGCAACATGGGGATTCGAGTCTACCTTGTTGCTGGCATTTTTTACGCGTTTTTATAGTTGACCGGCCTGCTCGTGCATGCGGCGCTTGTTCTCGTACATGAGGGCGTCTGTCTCGGAGAGGACGGCGTCGATGTTGGTGATGGGGCTTTTCTTGACGGCGCAGCCGAGGGCGACGCTGAGGTGGCGCTCGGCGTAGATGGCCTGGAGCTGTTGGAGGAGCGCGTCGGCTTCCTGCGCGGTCTTGTTCTCGGCGATCAGCAGGAATTCGTCGCCTCCCATGCGGAAGACGTGCTCGCGGTCTGCGGTTTCGGCGAGGACGTCAGCGGAGCGCTGGATGAGGCGGTCGCCTGCTTCATGGCCCTTTGTGTCGTTCTCTTTCTTGAGGCCGTTGATGTCCCCGAAGATGAAGGCGAGCGAGGTGCCGTCAGGAATGGTGCGGATGTAGGAGAGGAGGGCGCGGCGATTGCCGACGCCGGTGAGCTGGTCGCGGTAGCTGTAGCTCTCGAGGCGGCGTATCATGTCACGGTTGCGCAGCATGATGGCGATGACGCTCGTCAGGGAGCTCAGCAGGAAGGTGGCCGAGGCAAAGGTTTCGGAGGCCGGATTGATGACTTCAGTGAAGCCGATGGAGCGGCCCGACTGCATGAGGTGGCCGGAGACGAGGCTCGCGATGCCGCGCAGAACGGGCTGGAAGCCCGGGTGGAGCTGCACGAAGGCGTCGGTGTCGTTGAGGATCAGCATGCGGCTGTGGGCGAAGTGGTCGTAGAGCGGCTGGAGCCGCGCGCGCGGGATGTCCTGTGCGTCTTTCATGACGGACCCTGTTGTGTCGCGGCGCCATTCGTATGTCGCGCTGACGGTGTCGTTTGCGCCCTCCTCGAAGATCAGGACGCGTTCGGCCTGCAGGATCTCGCCGACTTTGGCCATGATCTTGTGGATGCCCTCTTCGGGGTCGGACTCCTGGATGCCCAGGGAGATGATGTCGTTGATGACTTCTTCGCGGCGCAGCAGGCTATTGCGCTCCTGCTCATTCCCCATCTGGCCGTGCTGCAGGTCGGTGGTGATGGAGAGGCGCGCGGTCCTGCCCTTCCACGGCACGAGGGTGTCGCGCTGCAGGACGGACCCGCTCGTGAAGCGCATGGCGTGGCGGCAGGTGCGGAAGGCATCCCGCGCCAGGATGCTGTTGGCACAGTCGGCACAGGGGGCTGCGCGCCCGGCCAGCAGCTCATAGCATTTCTTGCCCTTGTAGGCATCGGGTGTATCCGGCAGGTGCATCATGCGCAGCATGGCGTGATTGAGAAAGAGGAAGTCGTAGGTGGCGATGTCGGTAAGCGCGATGCCATCGTCTAGGCTGTCGAGCTGGCTGACGTTCAGCTCGATGATCTCGCCGTGCGGCCGCTCGAAGTGCCAGCGCTGGCTGGTGACATCGTTGAGGCGCTTAGCGAGCTGATAGAGGAGCGTGTTGAAGCCATGGGCTTCTGAACCGCGGATGGTGGAGTAGTTGAGCGTCAAGGTGCAGCTGACCCCGGCGATTGAGGTGAGGCCCTCGAGGTGCGCCTTCAGCTGTTCGATTTTTTCGGTCAGGCCGTCGAGGAAGCGTGTCTTGCCGAAGCAGATAAAGACGCCGCTACCGATGTAGGAGGCGATGCTGGAAATCGGCCCGAGCTTGAGGATGCCGTCCCGGATGGTCTTGAGGATCTCCTGCTGGACCTCGAGGCTGTATTGGTGGGCGAGCGTCTTGATCTCGGGGACCTGCAGGATGAGGGCCAGGTAATCCTCTTGGCGGTGGATGCGGTCCTCTTCTATCTCCATGCCCGCCATGATCATGCCGCGGTAGCCGAGGAGTCCCGTCACATGGTCGCGGATGCCGAGCAGCTCGAGCTGGCGCTGATCCTCCTTGTCATCTGCCGTGCGGAAGTAGCCGAAGACGCCTGTGATCTTGCCGCGCTGGTAGATGGGGAAGGAGGTCATCAGGATGCGCTTCGGGATGCCATGCACGAGGATGGTCGTAGCGTAATCCTTGCAGGTCTTTCCTTCCTGCAGGACAGCGAGTTCCGCCTGCTCCTCGTCCTCATCCTGCAGGCACCAGCCGAGCTCCGCATCCGTCTTGCCGAGGATTTCGCTGGCGTCTTTCATGCCGACGTACTCGAGGAAGGAAGGCGTGACGCCGCGGTAGCGCAGTGCGCTATCTTTCCAGTATACGGGGTCGGGCGAGAAATTCCAGACGGCGCGCCAGAGTGCGGCATCTTCGTCTGCGGGAGACGAGGGGAGCCTGTCCGGATTCAGGTCGGACAGGAACTGTGGCAGCAGGGCGTGCAGGTTCTCCTGGCGTTCCCAGATATTCTCGCGCACGCAGATCAGGATGTCCTTGGTGGCGCTCTTGTAGATGACGATGGCGTCGAAGATCATCCAGACGAAGCGCCCATTCGGCTTCCGCACGCGGAACATCTCGATGGCTTCGGAGCGGCCGGACCGCTCGGCCTGACGGCAGATTGCCTCCGGGTCGAGGAACTGGTGGAAGCGCGTGCGGTCGTCGGCGTAGATGAATTGGCGGGCATAGGCATCTCTCTTGCCTTTGAAGTCCGTGATGACATCACCGGTCTGCCAGAAGGTATTCATGCTCTCGATGATGTGGAGCGCTTTCTTTTTCCGATCCAGGAAGTAGATCTCGTCGTAGACGAGCATGAGATTGCGGAAGACGGTCTCGTACTGCTGGAATGACGTGAGGTCCTGGTCGTAGGTGATGTTTGCGAGACGTGCGAGCACGAGCGTGAAATCTGGTGTAGCGGCGAGTTTCTCGGCACTCAGGCGCAGGTACTGGCCGTTCTCGACGAAGGTCATGCGCCGCTCGCCGCTGCTGTGCACCGCGGCCGCGAGGAACGCCATGAACTTCTCGCGCATCGGATAGCTTTGCTGCTGCATGTTCGCATTGAATTCCTGAAGGCTGCTTGTGCCGGTCGTGGTGAGGACATTCTGGTAAGCCTCATTCTCGCTGAGGATGACAGCGCGGTCCTCGCGGTACTGGAAGATGGCGACCGGGGCATCGGTGATGAGGTTGACGAGCCCTGCTGCATCGAGGGCCTGCTCCTCTGGCAGGGTCTCGACCTGCCAGCCTGCCTCCTGGAATTGCTCACGCAGGAGCTCGTAGGGCATCGGACGGCTGTAGTAATAGCCCTGAATCTTCTCACAGCCGATGGCGCGCAGGAAGTCAATGTGTTCTTTTGTCTCAGCACCCTCTGCCAGCACGTGGATACCCATCTCTTTGGCCATCAGCACGATGGAGCGGATGATCTTGCGGCTGTCCTCGTTGAAGTAGCGCAGGAGTCCCTGGTCGATCTTGAGCTCGTCGAACTCGTAATTCTGCAGGACGTTGAGCGAGGAGTAGGCACTGCCGAAGTCGTCGAGCCAGACCTGATAGCCCGACTGGTGAAACTGGTGCAGCTTCTCGATGAGCAGGTGACGGTTCTTGACGAGCGCAGACTCTGTGACTTCGATGCGCAGGTAATAGCGCGGGATGTGGTATTGTTCGACGATGCGCTCGACGAAGGCGAGCGGGTCCATCAGCAGGAAATCGTAGCGCGAGAGATTCACCGAGACCGGAATCATCGGGAAGTGGTTGTCGATCTGGTAGCGCAGGAGTTTGGCGACTTCCTCGATGACGTAGCAGTCGAGGCGCGAGATCAGGCGCGATTCCTCGAGCACGGGGATGAAGCTGTCTGGCGGCAGGAGTCCTTTCTGGGGGTCAATCCAGCGTGCCAGGGCCTCACAGCCACATAGTTTGCCGGTCATGGCGCGCATGACGGGCTGGTAGTAGACCTTAATATGGCCCTCGCGGATGGCCCGGTCGAGGTTGTCGAGGATGAAAATGCGGTCGGCGATGCTCTGGCGCATGGACTCGTTGTAGAAGGCAACTGAGCGCGTCGCATCCTTCTTGATGCTGTCGGAGGCGAGCTTCGCCTGGTCGAAGTACGTCGTGATGGGACGGCGGTGTACGCTGACTGCCGTTTCAATCGACCCGATGCCAGCTTTCATCGCGATGTTGGGCATGCGGACTTCGTTGTTGACGGCCTGGCAGACTTCCTTGAGCTTGGCCTCGAGGTTGTCGCGCGGCACGAAGAGCGCGAAGTTGTCGCCTGAGAGGCGCGTGATGTATGAGGCGGGGAAGGCTCCCTTTAAGAGCTGCCCGATCTTGCGCAGCATGCGGTCGCCCTCGTAGATGCCGTGCATCTCGTTGTAGACCTTGAAATTCGTCAGGTTCAGGTAGACCGGGCAGTAGCGCACCTCGAGGTTGCCGGGCTTCATGGCCTTGCGCAGGGCGTCTACCTTCTGCTGCACGCGCTGGTAGAAGGCGTGCATGTTCAGGAGGCCCGTGACGGGGTCGAGATTACTGACGGCCAGGTTGCGCTCCTTGTTGACGAGGCTCATCATCCAGACCTTGCCGAGCTCCGGGATGTTCACCTTGTGGAACGTCCCTTCGAGGTGACGGTAGCTGCCCGTCTTTGTGTAACAGCGGAATGTCAGGAAGGTATATCCCTCATCTAAATCGCCGTGTCGGCTGTTCGTGCGCGCTTCAAGCGGGACGTAGTCCTCCGCCTCCATCAGCCCCGCAAAGCGCCCCTTTGTCAGCTGGAAGAACTCGTCCTCCGTTGCGCACTGGTAGATCCGCAGCATCTCCTCGTTGACAAAGAGAATCTGCTCTTCCGCCGTCTGCCGGATCAGGCAGACACCGCCAGCAATCAGGTCGTAGTACCGGTGCAGTCTTTTCTTGATTGGCTCCTCGTCCATGCAAAAACTCCCTTTCACGCGCCCTGACACGACAGAGCACGCGCCGTGATTTCTTGTATCCATTATACCATTTCGTTTTCAAATGAGATATCCCTGCTGGTAAAATGCGAAACTTTGTCCATTGAAAAAAGACCTGCCCAGCGGGCAAGACTGTCAACTGGAAGAAAAGAACCCCCGTCGAGCGGTGCGGATGGCACCGTGCTCGGCGGGGGTTCTTTTCGGCCGGTTATTTGAGTCCGTTGAGGATCTTGTAGAGCTCTCCTTTCAGTGCAGTGACTTCGTCCGGGGTGAAGGTTACGCCCTGGTCGGTGAGGTGGCAGCTCATCTGCTCGGGGACCTGGCGGGCCTGTTCTTTGAGGGCCTGTCCCTTCTCGGTCAGGATGGCGATGACGACGCGCTCGTCTTCGGTGCTGCGGTGGCGCTCGATGTAGCCGAAGGATTCGAGCTTCTTGAGCACGGGCGTCAGGGTGCCGGAGTCGAGGTAGAGGCGCTCGCCGAGGTCGTGGACGGAGATCTCTTTCTTTTCCCAGATGACCATCATCGTGACGTACTGGGTGTAGGTCAGGCCAATCTTCTTGAGGAAGGGGTGGTAGGCCGCAACAATCTTGCGCGCGCAGGCGTAGAGCGGGAAGCAGAGCTGCTTGTCGAGCAGCAGGAGGTCTTCTTTTTCGTTTATTTCAGTCATGGGGCTGTCCTTTCTGATGCAATAGTGATTCGGATTTATGATGCATGGATGGAGCGCTCCGCAGGGGGAACGCTGCTCAGATGTATTCTCTGTACAATTCTATTGTATCAGATTATCTTTCTGACGTAAATCCAATCCCTTGAGATTGGATTTGTGACGAGCAGCATCAGGCAGTCGGGAATGGTTGTAGTATCTTGCGTATGATCTGCTTCGTGTGGTCGGACAGTCGGCTAGTCGAAGAGTCGGACGGTCCGACTTACTCGCTGGCGAGCTTGCGCACGGTGGCGGAGAGCAGCTCCGTGCCGCGCACGATGTCCGCGAGCTCAGCATGTTCTGCGGGATTGTGGCTGATGCCTGCGCGGCACGGGATGAAGATCATGGCCGTCGGTGCGTAGTCGGCCCAGTGCATGCTGTCATGACCGGCGCCGCTCATCATCCGGCGATAGGGAAAGGCGAGCTCTTTGGCTGTGTCCTCGAGCAGTCCGACGAGCGCCGCGTCCATGCGCGCAGGCTCTTCTTTGCTGACAGGCTCGATGTCATACGCCAGCTGACGCTTTTCGGCGATGTAGGCGATGTCCTGCCGGACGGCCTGCTCGACGGCGTCCTTGGCCTTGCCTGAGGTGCTGCGGAGGTCGACGCCGAGCCGGACTTCGCCTGGGATGACGTTCATCGCGCCCGGCGTGACCTCGAGGACGCCGACCGTGCCGACGACAGGGGATTCCGTGTACGACGAGGCTTCGCGCTCTACAGCCAGTACGACTTCCGCTGCCGCGCAGAGACCGTCGTGCCGCAGGTTCATCGGCGTCGCGCCGCTGTGGTCGGCACTGCCGTGGATATGGACGTAGAAGCGCGTCGGCGCTGCGATGCCCGTGACAAGGCCGATGGGCAGTCCTTCGTGTTCGAGGACCTTGCCCTGTTCGATGTGGAGCTCGAGGAAGGCGCGCAAGGGCTTCGTGTAGCGGGCCGATTCGATATGGTCGGGGGCGAGGCCGCGTCCCTTGAGCACCTCGTAGAGCGTGTGGCCTTCCTTGTCGTGCAGCCGCACGAGGTCTTCCTGCGAGAGCTCCCCGCGCATGGCCCGGCTGCCGAGCGTCGCCGCCGAGAAGCGGCTCGACTCCTCGCAGAGGAACAAGACGACTTCGAGCGGCCGCTTCGGCATGAAGCCGTCCTCGCGCATCGAGCGGACCGTCTCGATTGCCGCCAGGATGCCGACGATGCCGTCGAAATTGCCGCCTTCCGGCACACTGTCACCATGCGAGCCGAACATGACAGCAGGCAGGCTCTCGTCCGCGCCCTGCACATGGCCGATGACATTGCCAAACGCATCCTCGCGCAGCTCCATGCCTGCCTCACGCATCAGCCCCATCAAATACGAGCGCCCCTGCCAGTCCGCATCCGTGAACGCCAGCCGGTTGATCCCCCGCCCCGGCGCAGTAATCTTCTCCAATGCCGCAAGCTGCCGCTGCAATCGTTTGCTTGAAATCATGTGAAATCCTTCCTCTCGTCTCATCCATTTCTATTGTATACTTAGCGATTTTCATTTCGCGTTTGTTGACATTATTATACCGCAACTTTATAATGATGTACTAAATGATATAATTACTTTTATTTATTGCAAGAAAGGTGGAATCCTGCATGGTAACACTCATGCTGATTGTTGGTGCTATCATCGTCTGCGGTGTCGTCTACGCGCTCGTCAAGGGCGCGGATGCGCGCATCACGCTGATTGGCTCCGGCATTCTCATGGCAGCCATCGGCGGTGTGCCGATGGCTGCACTCGATGCCTTTGCGAAGAGCATGACGAACAGCGGCTTGATTCAGGCGGTCTGCTCGGTCATGGGCTTTGCACTGGCTGTGCGCTTCACGGAATGCGATAAGCATCTGATCAATGCAATGGCCTCTGTGATTTCGCGCGTCCGTTTCTTCTTGATACCGGGCGTCGTCATCTGCACGTATCTCGTCAACATCGCACTGCCGAGTGCCGCTGGCACGGCGGCTGCGGCTGGTGCCATCTTCATCCCGCTACTCATGGCGGCTGGTGTCGGTCCTGCTCTTGCGGCTGCCGCCGTCAAATGCGGAACGTACGGCAGCATGCTGAACCCTGGCCTTGCGCACAACCCCTTTGTTGCGAAGATTGCTGGAGTCGATGTCATGGATGTCATTGGCTTTCACTACAAAGCAAACCTCGCTTCTCTGCTCGTAGCGACCATCTGCATCACGATCATCGCGCATGTGCTTAAGGAAGATAAAGGGCATGTCCCCGAGCACCTGCAGGTCGATGCGAACTTCAAGGTCAATTATCTCTACGCGCTGATGCCGGTTGTCCCGATTGTCATCCTGTTGCTCGGCTCGACGAAGATTGTGCCAATCTTCAAGATGGGCGTACCACAGGCTATGATCATCGGTGCACTCCTGACGCTCGTTGTTACGCGCACCAAGCCGAAAGCGCTCTGCGATGCTTTCTTTGAGGGCATGGGCAAGGCGTATGGCAGCATCATCGGCATCATCATTTCGGCAGGCGTCTTCGTCGCAGGCCTCACGTCGATTGGCCTTGTCAAGTGGTTCATCGATGCGATGCTCAACAATCCGGCCATCGTCAAGATCTGTGCGGCTTTTGGCCCGTTCCTGCTCGGCCTTTTGACTGGTTCTGGCGATGCGGCTACGTTTGCCTTCAATGAAGCCATCACGCCGTATGCACCGGACTTCGGCATGTCGCAGGTCCAGATGGGCAGCATGGCGACGCTCGGCGGCACGCTGGGGCGCACGATGTCGCCAATCGCTGGCGCGACCATCATCTGCGCTGGTATCGCTGGTGTCAACCCGATGGAGATCACGAAACGCAATGCCATCCCGATGCTCTGCGCACTGACGGTCGGCATGCTGATCCTGCTCTTCTGATGAATAGGAGGTGCTGCTCTGCGGCACCTTTTTCTTATCTTAAGGATAACGTATAGGAGGAATTATGATGGATCTCAAAGAGACAATCTTGAAATTCGCCGATGATATGCAGGAGAACATGGTAGCCTGCCGCCGTGATCTGCACGCCCATCCGGAGCCGGGCTGGACGGAGTTCCGCACGGCGGCCAAGGTAGCCAAGACGCTTGCGGAGCTCGGCTACACGGTCAAGACGGGGGCTGATACCATTCGTCAGGATGCTATGATGGGCGTGCCATCGGCTGAGAAACTCGCCAAGGAGCAGCAGCGCGCCATCGCAGAAGGCGCTGATCCCGACTGGGTTAAGAAAATGGACGGTGGCCGCACGGGCGTGCTCGGGGTCATGAAGTTCTCGGAGAACGGTCCTGTTGTCGCGGTTCGCTTCGACATGGATTCCAACGATGTGACGGAGACGGGAGAAGAATCGCACCGCGCCAATAAAGAGGGCTTCGCTTCCTGTCATGTAGGGGCCATGCATGCCTGCGGCCACGACGGCCACACGACGGTCGGCCTCGCGCTGGCCAAACTGCTGGCCAGCCTCAAAGACCAGTTGCGCGGCACCATCAAGCTCTGCTTCCAGCCGGCAGAAGAGGGCGTGCGCGGTGCGCATGCCATGGTCGAGAGCGGCATTGTCGATGATGTCGACTACATGCTCGGCGCGCACTTCGGCTTCAAGATGCGCAAGACGGGAACTGTTGCCTGCAACGTCACGGGCTTCCTGGCGACGAGCAAGTACGATGCCCGCTTCCAGGGCGTTCCGGCTCATGCCGGCGCTGCGCCGGAGCAGGGCAAGAACGCACTGCTGGCCGCTGCCTGTGCCACGCTCAACCTGCATGCCATCTCGCGCCATTCGGCAGGGGCTTCGCGCATCAATGTCGGCCGTCTCGATGCGGGTAGTGGCCGCAATGTCATCGGCGACAAGGCACTGCTCTGCCTTGAGACGCGCGGCGCGACGAGCGAGATCAATGCCTTCATGGAGACGGAAGCCCAGCGCATCATCAAGGCCGCGGCCATGATGTACGACGTCAAGGTCGACATCGAGAAAGTCGGCGGCGCAGCCGGCGGCAGCAACTCGCCAGAGCTTGCCGCTTTCCTGGAAGAAGAGGCGAAGAGCCTTGGCATCTTCAATGAAGTCGTCGGTGCGTGCCCGTTCGGCGCCAGCGAGGATTTCTCCTACTTCATGGAGCGCGTCCAGTCTCACGGCGGCCAGGCAGCCTACATGATGGTCGGCGCCGACCTCGCTGCCGGTCATCACGACTCCCATTTCGATTTCGATGAACGCGCTCTCGGTTACTCCCTCAAGCTCATGGGCTGCGCCGTCTGCAAGCTGCTCTTGAGCAAGTGATTGACATCTCGTCCGAGCCAAATCGCCATACAAAACGTCCGGTACCGTGAAACGTCTGATGCCGGACGTTTTTTCGTTTTTTATGGATCGATTTGTCCCTGTGCGAAAGGCAATGGCAAAATGTGGCGGTCTATGCTACAATGGGCGTGTTTCCTGTGTTTACAGAAAGGGAGAGGATTGCGTGATACAAGAATATGAAAAACCTGGCCTGGCGGAACAGCATGCGACGCGGGCTATCTTTTTTGTCGGGGGGTTCGGTGCGGCCTCGTGGGCGCCTCTGGTGCCGCTTTTAAAGGCACGGCTCGGCATTGCGGAGGATGTGCTCGGCATGCTGCTCTTATGCATCGGCATTGGCTCTCTGTTGACGATGCCGCTCTCGGGCGCGGCGGCGGTGCGGCTCGGCTGCCGCAGGGTGCTGACCGCTGCGGGGCTCGTCTATGGCGCGCTGCTGCTCGCGCTCTGCACGGTGTCTTCCTTCCAGCTGGCCATACCGCTATTGCTGATCTTCGGTGCGACGATGGGCTGCATAGACGTCGTCGTCAACATCCAGGCGGTCATCGTTGAGAAAGCGGCGGGGCGACGCCTCATGAGCGGCATGCACGCGCTCTGGAGTGTCGGTGGCTTTGCTGGCGCGGGCCTTTTCGGCATCTGGGTCGGCACGTTCTCACTGACGCCTCTCGCCTCGACGGGGATTGCGGCCGCCGTCATGGTGCTCGTGACGCTCGCGGCCTCGCGCCATCTGCTGCCGTACGGCGGCGATGCTGGCGGTAAGCTACTCGCCCTGCCGAAGGGCATCGTGACGTTCGTCGGCATCATCGCCTGCATCGCCTTTCTCGTCGAGGGCGCCATCATGGACTGGGGCGGTGTCTTCCTCACGACCGTCCGCCACTTTGACATGGCTCTGGCGGGCACGGGCTTTACCGTTTTTTCGGCAGCCATGCTGACCATGCGCCTGCTCGGCGACTGGACGGTGCAGAAGCTCGGCCAGGAGCGCGTCGTCATCGGCGGCAGCCTGCTCGCCGTCGCGGGCTTCCTGTTCATCATCTTTGCGCCGACCGTCGTCCTGCTCTACCTCGGCTTCTTCTTCATCGGCGTCGGCTGCGCCAATGTCGTGCCCGTCTTCTTCTCGCTGCTCGGCAAACAGCACGTCATGCCCATCAGCCTCGCTGTGCCAGCTGTCAGTACGCTCGGCTACCTCGGCATCCTCATGGGGCCTGCCGCCATTGGCTTTATCGCCCACCAGACGAGCCTCTACGCTGCCTTCACGCTGCTCGCCGTACTTGTCCTGCTGCAGGCCGTCATCGCGGCCTACGTCTACCGCCATATCGTAGAGTAAGGGGTTCCGTCGGAAAAATGCACGAAAAAAAGCGCTCGCATGAGCGCTTTTTTTCGTGTCATCTTCTCAATCGTTCTGCGCGTCCAGGATTAATTGCTTGCCCAATTCATATGCTTTTTCTGCCACTTCAGCACTGTGCTTCTCATGGTAGTCGCGCTTCTCTTCTTCGGAGAAAATCGAGGACTCGTACTTGCTGTAATCCTTGAATTGCAGTGTGTTGAAATCGTAGAACAAGTAGGGCTTTGCGCCGAGGATACCGGCTGCTGACCATTCGTAAGCGGCCAGGCTGTCCTTCAGGTGGAATGCGTCTGCCTGTTCTTCCGTCGCATTCATCGTGTAGAGGAACGCAGAGGGGATGGTCTTCCCGAGCACCGAAGGGATTTCCCTGCTGTAGATGTACTGCGAGAAGAAGAAGCGCTCGAGGAACGCCTGCATGCCCGATGTCAGATTCATGAAGTAGATCGGGGATCCGAACAGCAGGGCATCTGCCTGCTTGGCGCGCTCCAGCACCGCTGTGAGATCGTCCTTGACGATGCAGACACCGTGCTCCTTGTCCTTGCGCTTGCAGTAGAAACAGCTCAGACATCCTTTGTACTTCAGCGGGTAGAGGTCGATATACTCCGTCTCCGCTCCAAGCGAAGCGGCTCCTGCCAATGCCTTGTGCAGCAGTCGCGCCGTATTCTCCGCACGGCGCGGGCTTCCGTTGATTGCCATGATTTTCATGAACATTCCTCCTAGATATCACATGATTGGTTGAACTAAGAATCTCCCGGCTTTCGCCGTGAGGCGTGTCAAAGCGCGTCAGGTCGTCAGACCTTGCGGGTTGGCTTGACGTTCACCAGCACGATCTCCGGCGCTGGGCCGAGGCGGAAGAGCTGGCCCCAGGCGCCGTAGCCGCTCGAGACGATGGCGAGCAGGTGGCCGAAGCGCTTTGCGCCGTAATTGAGGGCGAAGATGCGCCTGGTCACGAACCGGTTGGGCCAGAACTGTCCGGCATGCGTGTGACCTGCGAAGTAGAGGTCCATGCCGCGCGAGGCGGCCTGCTCGATGCGCAGCGGCTCGTGCTCCATCGCAATCGTGAAGGCGTCGGGCTCTGCCTGCGGGAACTGGGCGTGCGGGGCGATCATGTAGTCTTCCATGCCCACGAGCGATACACCGGCGACAAGATGCACCGTGCCGCCGCGCAGGCAGCGCACGCCGTTCTGTTTCAGGCGCTTCTGCTCCTTGCCGAGGTTCATCCCGTACGTGTCGTGGTTGCCGAAGACCGCATAGACGCCCCAGGGGGCCTTTAGTCCCGCAAATCCCTTGAAGCTCTTGTCGCGCAGCACATAGCCGAGGTTGCCGTCGATGATATCGCCGCCGAAAAGGATGAGGTCGGGCTGCAGATTCATCATGTCGCGGCGCAGCTCTGCCGCAAACGAACGGCCCAGGACGGCCCCGAGGTGGATATCACTGGCAAATGCCACCGAGAACGCCCGCTCGATGGGCTTTTCGGTCTCCATCTCGATGCGGCGCACCACCGGATGGCGTGCGCGCCAGCTGCCGACTGCGAGCAAGGCCGCCAGTCCCAGCAGGGAGGCCTGGCCGTAATAGACGGCAAAGACGGTATGCCACCAGTCAAGACCAAAGCCGAATGGCTGTGCAAGGCAGACGAGCCAGACGATAAAGGCAGGCAGCAACAGGAGCGTCATGTAGTAGCCGTAGATGAACCAGTAGCCGCCAATTCTCGCCAACAGCCGCGTCACGCGCAGCGGCAGGTGATTCCCGAGGATGTTCGGTATGAGATAGATAAACGGCAGCAGCAAAAAAATCAGGAGCAGCCCGTGCTCCGGGACGGGCAGTGCCCAGCGCAAGAGCAGCCACTGCCCCAGCCCTGAGAGCTCGCCGAGGCCCCATAGGATCCAATAGAAAGTGTAGCGGTGTTTCACCAAAGTTCCCCCGTTCTTGTTTCCCTTTATCTAAATTTAATTCGACGAAGTGCGGCAAAGTCCTGCTGACCGTTCACGCAGATAGATTTCCTTTTCGATTCGCCATCTTCCTGATCAAAAAGTCCAGTGCTGACTTTTGCACAAGCTGACTCACCTGCAGTGATTGACATTGCAGGAAAACTAGCGGTGGAAGCAGAATCTATACCTAGTATCTAGTACTTAGACCAATGACCATCTGATTCACTTGGGGGTGTAGAAGATGTTTTGCATGAACTGCGGCACGAAGCTGCCGGATCACGCTAGATTCTGTTTCAACTGTGGAGCCAAGGTCCCGGAAGGGCTGGACGATGGGGCTGATGCTGACGAAGGACAGGCACCTGTGGCAGGGCCGCAGGATGAACCGCTCACAGATATCCCCGGCAGCCATTTCACGCTTCTCGGAAAATACGAAGTGGAGCTGCCGCGGGCCACAGCCATCTACAACCAGCTCTGGGCGCCGTTCAACCGGGAGGGGACTCGGATTGCGCTGCTCGCCCGATATGAGATACGCAAGCACCTGAAGGAACATGTGGTGGAGAATCCCGTGGAGTTCTCAGCCCAGGTGCTCGCGTACTGCATGACCGTCTGCGACCCGCTTTTCGAGAAGGCCGTGGAGCTCCTGATCGACCGCGGCATCGACTATGTGACGAAGAAGGACCTCTGGGACAGGCTTGACGATTTCGCCATGTCGACGGACCTTGTCAAGGCCATGCTGGCAGACAAGGCGGCCATTGAGGACTATGAAAAGGACTTGGCGGTGGAGAGGCAGGCCGACAAGGCGAGCTGGCGTGGCGGCGGCTTCGGCATCACGGGGGCCATCACAGGCACCATCAAGGCGTCGATGATGAACACGGCGCAAGATGCCCTGAGCGCACTCGGGCGCAGCATTACAGGCAATTCCTATTCCGACCGTCTCGAGCGCTTCATCCAGGACAGGAGTGCCAAGCGGAATTATCCGGCCATGGCCCGCGATTTCATCAATTCGGTCTGCCGGTTCGACCTGTTCAACGAGGTCTATCAACTGTTGGCGGAAGAAGGCCGCGTGCCGAAGGTGTCGTTTGAGACGAGCAAGGCAGACAGTCGGCGGAAGAACCTGCTGGAACGGTACGCCAGCGGCAAGCTTGAAAAAGAAGAGGTGCTCAGAGGTCTTTGCAGCTGCCTGGAGATAACCGGTGAGACGCAGTCGGTCTATGAGGCGCTGTTGGAGCTGGAGCCATCTGCCGCAAGGGATGTGTTCCATATCGCAGCGTCCGAAGGTGAGGAGCTCGAACTGGCCAAGTCGGTCTGGCAGACGTATGAGCTTGACAAGAAAGTCGGACAGGATTTCCATTTCCCTGACTGGATGCCGAACTTCCTTTCCCGTCCTTTTTATGTGGTGGCAGGGCCAGCCATGCTGATGGCTCTGCTGATCGAGCTCCGCGACTTGCCTCAGATGTTCCGCAAGGAGGGGCCGGCTCCTATGTACATCGCCCTGACGGCTGGCACGTACTGGATCCCGGCAGATGCCAACGATGTGAGCTTTTGGGGGATGGACCGCGAGGTAGAGCTGACTCTCGACCATCCAGGAGATACCGACTGGATTGGTCATGGCGTCCACTTCCATCTGGTGCAGTTTAGAGGTAACGCAGCGGCATGGTCTAAAGAGCTCCGCGAGAAGAAGCTCCAAGAGGCAGAGGCTTTGCTAGGCGCCAAAGACAAAGCGCGCGCCTTATCTGCCTTTCTGCTTGCCGCAGAGATGGGCAGTGCCGAAGCGGCCTGGCAGGCAGGAATCCTGCAGGCGAAAGACGGCCAGCAGGAAGAAGCGCAGTGGTCTTCCGTGGAAGCCGCTGTGCTGGGCAAGAAGGAAGCGGCCTGGGTGCTGTACCAATATCTGAAGAAGAAACAGAATGAACAGTGTGCTGCTTACCGGAGATTGGCCGCCAAGGACGCGCAGGCGCTAGTAGATGCGGGAAAGTACGACGAGGCCTTGGCCTGGTACGAGACGTTGGTCGCAGAAGGCGACGGCACGGCCTGCCTCTATCTGGGCCAGATGGCCGAGCAGGGCAAGGGCATGGAAAAAGACGAGGCCAAGGCCATGGACTGGTACGAGAAAGCCAAGGCCTATGGCTGTGAAGAAGCAGGGCAGGCCCTCGGAGCGCTGGCCTTTGCCTGGGGCCAAGCGCTGGAAGAAAAGGCCAAGGCAGAAACGGGACCGCAGGCTAGGACAGACTGGCAGCAGGCCTGGCACGATTACCAACGCGCCTTGGCGGAGGACTATCCGGGAGCTGCGGAGAAAATCAAGGCACTTGGCCTCCAGCTCGGCAAGGAAATGGAGGCCAAGGGGCAGGATGCAGAGGCATTGGCCTACTATCAAGCGGCCCTGGATTTCGGCAGCCAGGATGCACTGCTCCGAGCAGCCCGGCTCTGCGTCGACCCGCGAAGCGAGACATTCGACTTCACGGAGGCTTGGCAGCTCTATCGGAAGGCCGCACAGAATGCGGAGGATGCAGATGCCGTCAGCGACGAGTGGAACAGCCGCAAGGCACTCGTGCCCCTGGATGTACGAGTGGACTGCTTGCGGGACGTCGTGAAAGACAAGATGGCCAACGCCGCCTACTATTATTGGGGGGAAAAGCTGTCCAATCCGTTGGACAATGCCATGAAGTCCTACGGCGCACGGGCAGGCGTCCAGAGAGCCCAGGTCGTGCTGCTCTGCGATTCCACCCATTCCCTCTTCTGGGGCAAGGGCGAGGAAGGCTTCCTGATCACCGAGGACGGCCAGCTCATCTGCTCCATGGGCCTCCACGTCTCTCTGGACCAAGTAGGCCCTGTGGAATACGACGATCAGGAACTCATAGCAACTGCCTTTGGCACCGTGCTGGCCCGCTTCAAAGGGGAGTCGGATGAAGACCCGACGTTCTGCGACCTCCTCAATGAGATCGTCCTGCTTCGCCATCCGCAAGGACAGGAACAAGAGGCCTCAGCCCAGCAGCCCACATCCTTCTGCCCGCAGTGCGGAGCCCCTGCCGATCCCGGTGCCCGCTTTTGCGGCCAGTGCGGCAGCCCCCTGCCGTTCACAAAATCAAAATCGTAATCTTTATGCGGTAAAGGTAAAAATTAAGGCTCTGCAAACTGCATAATATGATAAAATAAAGGAAATGGAATTGGAGATGAAAACAGATGGGGAGACAAAAAGGACAGGGTATTGTTGAATATGCGTTGATACTGGCCTTCGTTGTGGGCATTGGAGGTGTGCTCTTTGCCAACGGGAACTTGGCTGACTCCATCCGCTCTGTTTTCAGCAATGTCAACACCCTGATTGAAGAGGCGTCGAAGCCGCCTCTTGCGGCGGCCACTACAGCAAAGGACATCATTGAACGGCTCAGGCAGGGGCGGTATGACGGATTGGCTGATGAGCTGCAGGGGAAACCGAGCAAAACTTTGGAAATTACCTCAGACAGCGAAAAAGGACAAGAATTGGCCAAGAAGCTGAATATCAAGACCAAACCGGGAGATGCCTGGTTTGTCAGGGTCACTACCCATGGTCACACGGTGTTCACTTATTATTCGGCAGATGCTAATGGTGGTCAGACTTACGGTGAATTGAAAGAGATGTACAATAGTAATCCAAGTAATTATTACACGAAGGATAAGGGAAATGCTCATCCAATTAAGATTGATGAGGGAAACTATAATGGTACCGGATCAGGACGCTACTATTCTAACGTTCCAGGCTACGTGGGCCCCTCTCCAGATGGAAATGGGATGATCATCGACCCCACCCCAACAAACAAGCTGTAAACAGTCTTCAGATGAAAGATAAACTCTGCGGTGGACTCCTAGGACAGGAAAATCGTCAGCCTTGGTCAACGAGACCGAGGCTGATTTTTTCGGTAGAGCAGATAGCAAAAAATTGACGGATGAATTTCCTTCACTATGATGGAGAAAATTCACCCGTCGATTTTTTGCTGCTGTGTGTAGCAGCCTTTATAGTAGAAGATGCTAGAAGCTACTTATTTCCAGAGGACAGATTCTTCGAGGGGGCGACGGCGTTTGTCGCGATGCGGAGCTTCACCGCGGTAGCCGAGCGCGGTCATGCAGGCAACACCGAAATGTTCGGAGTTATAGAGATGGTAGGTATCCGATAAAATGGACTCAACCTTATCCTTCGTAAAGCCTTCGATGGGGCAGGAGTCGATGCCCAGATAGGCAGCTGCGAAGAGGACATTGGCCATGACGATATTGTGAACGAACGGGATCCGGGGTGGGGTCAATAGAGTGACTAGAAAAATTCGACGGGTGAATTTCCTTTACTATGATGAAGGAAATTCACCCGTCGAATTTTTAACGTCGATCAAAACAAGGAATCCATCTGGCTCTCGGCTGTCGGCTGGATTTTCAGATGCGTGACTTTGCGCGCGGTGATGGTCTCGTCGCCGCGCAGGGTGCCGGAGAGGATGGTGGCGTCGCTGTGGTGGTCGGCGAAGCTGGCTTCGGCCATGCGCCCGTTGGTGTTGGCATAGCAGTAGCGGCAGCGGTGCAGGCAGGTGTCGTACTGGCCGATGTCGACGCTCTTCATGCAGTGGCAGACGTCGCGCTGAGTCGGGTCTTTCTTGACGTCGATGGGCGCGCCGATGACGCGCTCGATGCGTTCCTTGTCGATGCAGGCCCCGTGTTCGATGCCGTAGGCGGCGAGGTCGATCGCCTCGGAGCATGACTGCAGGGTGACGCCGGAGCCCTTGGCGAGCCGAGCAAAGCCCTCGGCCAATGCGTTCATCTCAGGGATACCGAGCGGGTGCAGTGCGAGTGGCTTCGTGTTGCGCTCGGTCTTGTGGTAGAGGTCGAGGAAGCTGATGACGCAGCGGTCGGTGTACGGTGCGAGCATTTTGAGCATGACGGCAAAGTCGTGCAGGTGACGCTCGATGGTGTAGTGGTCGTTGAGCAGGATGGGGTCGTAACGCCAGACCATGCGCGTTTTGCCGAGCTGCTTTGACATCTGCTGGAAGGTGCGGATGACTTCGCGCTTGTCGGGCAGGCCCAGCTCGACGTCGTGGCCGTACGGCGTGATGGTGAACTGGAAGTAGAACGGGTACATCGCGCTGAGCTCTGCGAGATGCGGCAGCATCGGCGCGGCGTTCTTGGTCCAGAAGACGATGCAGTCGACGTCCTCCGGCCGTAGCGAGATGCGGCTGACCTGTTTGCGGTTAAATGGGTTGATTGCGTCGACGAAGCCCGCGCGGACGCGGTTCATGAACCACGGTGTATAGAAAGCCGGAATATCGGTCCGGCGGCTGGCACTGATGATCATGGATGATTCCTCTTTTCTCAATGTTTCTGCAGGACGAGGTAGTAGTACCGCGTCCACTTCTTAGGCATGAAACCGCTGTCACCGCGGAAAATCTTGGCCTGGACCTCCGCAGGCATCTCGTAGGGGCAGCGGCTCCAGGCTGGCGCGCCGCCTGTAAAGAGATTCGTGCCGATGACCTCGGCAGGTACATCCCACTCCGCCTGCACGCGAGCTGCGAGCTCGCGCATGATGGCCTTGCTGCCCGCATACTTCAGGTCGATGATGACAAAGACAGCGCCGGGCTTGGCCTGTTCCACCGTGGCGCGCATCTTGCTGAGGAAAGTCTCCTGCTCCGTCGGCCCAACATGGCTCAGATAGTTCTGCAGAAAGTAGACATCGGCCTGCTCCTGGATGCGCTTGCGGCAGCTCCTGCCGTGCATGCACTGCTCGCATGGCACTAGGTTGTCGCAGCGGTAGATGAGTGTCCCTTCATCGCCGCGGTGAATCAGGCCATCTTCCTTGCAGAGCTGCCAGCTGATCCGCTGCTCGCTCTTCCAGCCGCATTCCCAGTCGAGGATGGTGATGGCCGTCCTGTCGTGGAGCTGTGCGCCGCGCAGGGCTTTGAGTGTGCCGTACATTTCGGGGCACGGTCCCCCGGCAAAGAAAGCCAGGTTGAGGACCGGGTAGAACGACTGGCGTTCCTGCAGGGCCGGGATGACATAGTCGCGGACGACGCGGCAGGCTGGCTCGACGTAGTACGGGTAGTAAGCGAGCATGTACGCCTTGCGGTTTTCCTCGGTATGGTAGCGGCTTACACAGGCCTCATTCGCGTACTGCGGCTGATAGCTCTGACGCAGCGACTGCACTGCCTCGCGCACGCGGATGGTTTCCGCATCGCTGAGACGGCCGTACGGCATAACGGCCGGACCATATGTCTTATCGAAGACGCGGTCAAAAATATTGTGCTCCATCATACGTTCCATGAGGCAGGTCCCCTTTCCTTCTTTTCTTCGTGCTTCTTTTCCGTTGACATGTTCATTGTAGAAGAAATGCAGATGGCTTTCGTGTCAAAAAACATGTGAACTTTCGCGGCGGGGCTAACGGTTGCTGCTTGACCTATGTTAGAATAGGAAGGAATGATTACAACTGGCAGGCTATTGAAAGGGGATGATGGTATGGCAGGCAGGAAGCGACGCGGTTGGAACAAGTACATCGCGGATTACGACAAGCTGCGGATGTTCCTGCGGTACATCTCGTATGGCTGCTATCACAAACAATACCTCGCGCGGCAATTGGGACAGAGTGCGCGGAGTTATGAGGACAACTGGGCGCGGGTGCGATCCTTTCTGCCGGAGGACCGTCTTCAGGCGGTGCGGCAGGGCCACCGCGAGATCCACAGCCTCAAGGGCGATTCGTATCACAGTTCGTTCAACGACCTTGCGCGCACGTACGCCATCAAGTCGCTGAAGAGCTCGTCGGCCTTTGCGCTCCTTTGCCTGCTGCAGGTTTTCTCGGGCAAGGCTGCCCGCTCCGGCAGGGAAGCCCGCTTGGCGGACGCAGCCGACACGAATGGCGCCAATGCTTCTGCAGGTGCCTGTAGTGCTGCTGATGATGGCCGTGGCTTTCTCGACGAGAAGACACTCCTGCAGTATGAGCTCGTCCCGACGGACCGGCCCTTCCCGAAGCGGGTCGAGGACATCAGCCGCAGCACGCTGCACCGTTACCTCTGCGACCTGACGGATCAGGGGCTCTTGGAGCGCCGCGAGGAGAGCGGCCGCTACAGCTACCGGCTCGCGCCCGACATCCTCGGGGGCCTGCGCGAAGACGAGGCCAGCGCCCTGCTCCCAGCCATCGCCTTTTACCGCAATGTCTCGCTGATCGGCATGCCCGGCTACTTCCTCGAGCAGAGCCTGCGTGCCCGTTATCCAGCCGCACCCTGCGTCGAGGTGCCGTGCCAGTTTAAGCACATGACGATCACGCGCATCCTCGACGATGATGTGCTCTACGCGCTCGCCTGCTGCATCGCGGAGCGCCGCGCCGTGCGCTTCCGCTACCGCGGCAAGGGCGTCTTAGCCATTCCGTTGCGGCTCATCACGGACTTCGAGTCGGGCCGCCAGTATCTGCTCGCCATCCGCAAGCGCTGCACCGTCTCGAAGCGCTTCACGATTGCGCAGTCGTACCGCATCGACTTCATGCAGGAGGTCCAGCCTGCTCGCACCATCAAGAATCAGCCGGACGTCACGCTCCCGGAGCGCCACACCCTGCAGCTCGCCTTTCGCTATGATGACGAGCGCGGGCGCGACCGTCTCATCTACCGCATCCGGGAGCACGAGCCAAAGGCCACCATTCACGACGACGGCCTCGGCACACTGCACGTCGCGCTTGAGACGGTCGACGACCTCAAGCTCATGCCGTGGCTCAGGACTTTCTACCCCATCGTGCGCGTTGAGAAAGACGGCCCCGCACACCTCGCCGAACGCATGAAGATTGACATTGAGGAGGCATTGAAACATTATGGCATACGCCCCGCTCTTCCATGAAGTCCACTCGGAGCTCTTCTTGGCGCTCTGCCGCATCATCAACGCGATTGCGGCAGGGACGCGCATGACGCGCGCGGACATCCTGCAGCAGCTGCCGAATCTCGACTGGGGAGGACTTGAGCGGGCCAATGCGCTCATCGATACGCTCTTTCTCTTCCAGCCCGACGGATCTGCCTGTCTCTTTCTCGACAATGGCATTGCCGCGCGAGCGACGACGGCGGAGCTCGTCTGGCTCCGCGCAATGCTCGAGGATCCAGGCGCCGCCTTCCTGCTGCCCGACGATCTGCGCGAGAAGCTGCGCCAAACGCTCGCAGCCGTCCCCGAGTGGCCGCGCAAAACAATCTGGCAGACGGTGCAGGAGCAGGGCGATGACCGCACGGCCCTGCAGGGGCGACTCGCCACCATCTGGCAGGCCCTGCGCGAGAAGCACCAGCTCGCCTATGCCAACCGCGACAGCAGCGGCCAGATCCACGAGGGAATCTGCTCACCCTGCCGCCTCGAGTACGACGCGGCGGCCAACTGTTATTATCTCATCATCTGGCAGCCCGACGAGGCACGCGCCATCAAGATGCGCGTTGCGAGACTCGCGTCGGTCCAGTGCCTTGACGCGCCAATCCCCGCAAGTACAGAGGAAGCCTTCCATCAGTTTCTCGCGGACCGCCGCCAGAGCGTGACCCTGCGCATCGAACGCCAGAACAACGCTGTCGAGCGCAGCTTCATGATGTTTGCGAGCTACGACAAAGAGGCCAGCTACGACGAGGATACCGACACCTACACCATGCAGCTCTACTACTACGACTTCGACCGCCGCGAGATCCTGCAGCAAATCCTCTCCCTCGGCGCCGCCGCTACCGTCCTCGCCCCCGCAGAGATGCGCGAAGCCATCATCGAGCGCCTGAAAGCCGCCTGGCAGAACCTGCAGTAGATGGTGCGCTTCAACATAAATGAAGCAAAGGAGTTGAGTAATATGTGCAATTTGAGTGAAGGAATCTATGAAGACGGCATTCATATCGGGCAAAAAGGCGAACATGAGAGAACTACGGCCGATAATATAAGATGCCTCACGAAAAACTCATAAAAAAGCATTGACCAGAAATTTCCATAAAGAAAAAATTCACCGGGTGAATTTCCTTTGCTGTGATGTAGGATATTCACCCGGTGAATTTTTGATGATGCAGGTGTATGAAGAAGCCTGCATCGAATAGAGATTATGCTTCAAAGGTTCCTTTGACGATGGCCTGGCCGTCCTCGACCATATGCTGGCCTCTTGCCCAGACGTGCTGGAGCTCGAAGTTATCGGTGATGACGATGAAGTCTGCATCGCTCTGTGGAGCCAGGATGCCCTTTTTCGGATGGATATGGAGCGCCTTGGCTACGTTAGTGCTGAGAATCTGGATGGCCTGGTCGATGGCAATGTCTTCTTCTTCGACCATATCGCGGAATTCCGTAAACATGGAATGCTGGTCACCAACGCCGACGCCAATCGGATTGCCGGCATCGTCAAATACTGGCATACTGCCATTGCCGTCGGAACTCATGGTGATGTGAGAAAGCGGAACGCCGGCATCGAGGGCTGCTTTGGCGGCCTTGCTCGGTTTTACAGCATTTTCGGAGCCGGGGTGACTCGGGTCGATTCCTGAGGTGATGTCCATGTAGCCGCCTTGCTTTGCCCATTCAATGCTCTCGGCAAATAGGCGCTTATTGCGATTGACGTGCGTCGGCAGGAACTGTGTCTTGGGAATCTCGCCGTCTTCTGTAATCTCGAACAGATATTTCAAGCCATTGCGTCCGTCGCCCATGTGCATGTTGATGATACCAGCTTTGCCGCTGATCATGCCGCCAACACGCGTCTCAGCAGCGAGACGACGGTAATCCTGAGCTGTTGGTTGGCCTGAACGATGATCGCTCATGGCAATCTCGCCAGCTCCGATAATCTTATCAATCATGACAATATCTTTGCGGACGCTGCCTGTAATGGTCGGTGTGGGAAGTTCATAAGCACCCGTGTAGATGTAGGTAGAAAGACCTTCATATTCCAGTCCGCGCGCTTTGGCGAGTAGGCTCTCGACATGACGTGTTGTGCCATCCGTTCCGAGCAGACCGCAGACTGTCGTGACACCAGATGTCGTCACTTTAGAGAGCAGGAGTTCCGGTGTGCGCGTATGATACCCGCCTTCACCGCCGCCGCCAATCATGTGGACATGACCGTCGATAAAGCCTGGAAGCACGCGTGCGCCTTTGAGATCAATTTCACGGCATTCGATGCCTTTCGGCGGTTCAATACCTTTGCCGATGCCGGCAATCTTTTCTCCGGCAATCAGAAGATCCTGGATTCCCTGATCTTCAGGTGCATAGAGATGAGCATTGCGCAGTATCGTGAAAAATGGCTGGTTCGACATAAAGTCATCATCCTTTCCTAATATATTACTTGATGGATATACTTTGGATATGTCATCGATGTGAAGAAGAGCTGATCTCAGAGGAACAGCAGGATGAGGCGCATTGCCCAGATTGAGAGCAGTGCATTGATGAAGCAGATGCTGATGATTGCAACATAATGCTTGGTATTGACGCCGGAGATACCCAAACAACGGCCGACGTTCTGTACCGGGTTGCCAATCAGGTAGATGGCAGGAACGAGAATCGTGAGCTGTGCGGGATCCAGGATGTTGCTCGTGAAGAGGCTCATCGCAACACCGATGCCGCCGCCCATGCTCATGATTGCAGTGACGAGAACAGTTGCCGCTTCACCAGGCAATCCCCAGAGCGCCATGATGGGGGCACAGACCACACCGATGATGTGAAGGAGACCTGTGACATCAAGGATGCGGATGATGACGAAGGCCATGATGACGTTTGGAAGCAAGCTCGTCGTACCAATCTTGAAACCATTGCGTGCGCCATCAATAAAGAGGTCAAGGATATTCTTTTTCGCAGTTTCAGGCGTTGCCATTTGCATTCCCTCCAGTCGTATCTTTCCGGTAGAACATTTTCAGGTAAAGGCGCATCAAATTGCCGCCGATGATCTTGAAGACAAACATGACGATAATCGGAACGATAATCGGTGCAAGCATAAAACTGAAGACGGCTGCGCCAGATGAAAAGTAATTCGTGATGAAAGCCGAGGCACTCGTCTGATAGGCAATGAGGATGGATCGTTCATTATCGGTTATCTCGCCTTGGTCATATAGCTCCTTGACCATGCCGGCTGCGGCATCTGTGCTCTGCATGTTGGCGATGCTGGCAAGTGCCGTGATGCCCGGTATGCCGAGCAACGGTTTCAGGATTGGTGTCATGAGCTTCTGGGCTGCACGCAGGCCGCCAAGACCGTCTATGACATTGACGATGCCAAGCGCCAAGATGACCGCTGGTATGAGCTCGATGGCAAACAGGAAGCCATCGCGGGCACCCGTGCCACCAGCACCGCGGAAATCCAGTGCTTTTTCGGCCCCCGGCGGAATCGTGCCGAATTTACCGTTCAATACGTTGAAGTCAAATACCTTGAGCCAGGTATCCGAAGATGAGAAGATACCAGAGAAGATGATGATGGCAAAGAAAAAGGCAGCATAGCCTACCCAGCCTACCTTGATCTTTGGCGTTTCGTTCTTGGGCGTTTTATTGTCTCCCATAAGAATCTCTCCTTGTTGATATGATTCAATTGATACACTTCCTAAGATATGGCCACACCTATTTTATGATGCAAGATACGTGCCAAGTTTATTGCTCGATGGACAATTCCATGGGAAAACATGTATTGCCATGCAAAAACAGGCTGAATAAGCAACGTTTGTCTTTTTTTGAGATACACATCTGTTATCCTGAACCAGTATGTATACATTTTTATGCTATAAAATGGTATAATAAGAGAAATGGGATTAAATTTTATGGGAATAACCCCTTTATTGAGGAGGAAGTCAGGCATGAAGCACATCGCGTTGATTGCTCTCGGAGAGAAGACCTCTTACTTCTGTCGTGACCAGCTGCACAGATTGCTGGGCAATCGTATCAACATCAGCAACTATTATGCAGAGGGCAATCTGCCCCAACGGATCAAGGCGGATTTTGCCATTTTTACGAGCCGCCTTGCCTATCAGAAGACCCATACGCATCTGTCAGATGGCCTGCCCTATATGATTTCTCGGCGTTCCATCAACTACCATGAGGTCGATAAGCTATTCGAGCTACCGGCCGGCACAAACGTCCTGCTCGTCAATGACTGTATCCAGAGTGCCAACGACACCATATCCTTGTTGCAGACGCTTGGCATCGATCATCTCAACTACTATGCATATGCTCCTGGTATGGATGATCCGAAAATGGCGAAGGTAGCGGTGACGCCAGGCGAATCTCGCTTTGTACCGCCTAGCATCGAAAAGATAGTCGACATCAAGACAAGGCTCTTGGATATCACTTCATTGGTAGAGATGTTATCGCGCATCGGGCTCCTGACGTACTATGCCGATTTCCTATCGGCGCAATATGTCCGTGATATCATCCAGCTTATCGACAAGAACCAGCGCTATAAGAACCGGGCTGCACAACTGGAGCAGGAGCTCTGCCGGTTGGAAGCATCTAGAAGCCAGAAGACGTCCGATGTCAACCTGCAGGCAGTCTACCACTTTGATGATATCATAGGAAGCGCACCCGCGTTGCAGTCTGCAATCCACATTGCTAAGCGCTTTGCTGATTCAGATTCTACCGTACTTATCCAGGCGCAGAGTGGCACAGGCAAGGAACTCATGGCTCAGAGCATCCACAACGCGTCTGAGCGTGCAGATGGACCCTTCGTAGCAGTCAATTTCGCAGCCATAACTGAGACGCTGCTCGATTCAGAGCTCTTCGGCTACGTCGAAGGCGCCTTCACTGGCGCATCGCGCCATGGGGCGATTGGCCTGTTTGAGCAGGCCAATCATGGGACAATCTTTCTCGATGAGATTGGCGATGCGTCGCTTTCCTTTCAGGTGAAATTGCTACGTGTCCTGCAGGAACGCGAGATCCGTCGCGTAGGCAGCACTGTACCAATCCATATTGACGTACGCATCATTGCAGCGACGAACCAGGACCTCAAGGTCCTCATACGCCAAGGGAGATTCCGTGAAGACCTTTACTATCGCCTGAACGTGCTACCGTTGACACTACCACCACTTGCCGAACGGAAAGAAGACATCCCTGTGCTGGTAGCTGCCTTTCTCAAATCCTTCTTCCTGGACATGGGCGCTTCTGAGATGCGCGATTGGATAAAAGAAATCCTGCCGGTATTCCATCAATACAGCTGGCCCGGCAATATCCGCGAATTGCAGAACGTTGTTGAATACCTGGCCAATGTCTGCGACGGACGACCGCGACCGGATGACCTTCCATCGAGCTTTACTGCCACTATCGCATCCATGCGGAATCGGCAGGGAGGAGAAACGGCTGGAGAAAATCTGAAGAAGGCTGTCTTGCAGGAACTGGCCATCGCTGCGCGCATAGGCAAGCATTTAGGGCGACGCTCTCTGGCGCGGAATCTGGATGTCCCCGAAAGCCAGATTCGCCATATCTGCCAGGATCTTGTGAAAGAGGGCGAGATCACCCTTAAATCTGGACGCGGTGGCATCCAGCTCAGGAGAAACTGGTCAGAGATTTTGGACTCACGCGGCGATATTGCGCGGAATCAGCCCTTATTGTAATATAAAGATTTCATCCGGGGTGCCGTTGTTCAAGCGAATCGATTGGCCGCATACTGAGATTCCAGGAGGTACCTCTTTATTATGCATTTGCAACACCATGTCGCTTGAAACGGGAGCCGGTCAATGATTTCATTACACATTGCATCCAGGTCCGAGAGAGCATGTACGACCACCTTGTGCAGAACCTGATGGCATTGCCAGATCGCTCCGTACAGGTGATAGACGGAGCTCGCTGGGGAAGAGCCGACAGGTCGATGCGTCATTCTCGACTCAAGTGAATCATCATATAGGAGCGTCTCTGTTGCACTTAGCAACATGAGACGCTTTTTCGCTCTCTTTCCAGAACCATCCGTATTTTGTCACTTTGGATGAAGTGCAGCACATCTAGGAATGTTTTTTCGCATTAAAAACGGAATATTCACATAATAAATTTGACGAAATATTCATGGTATTGATTTAGCTATAGATTGAGTTATATAATAAGAATATCTAATTCGATTATTTAAAATATTAAGAAATTATTTCTGTTTTTATTATACTGTCAAATTAAAGCGTGCTCTATTTTTATAAATACAAAATTCGTTTACAACGCGAATCAAATTGTAAAATATGCTATAATAAACAATATATCAGAGAATGTTAAGAGATACTTTTATAGTATAGAGGGAATATTCATGAAAATAGGCTATGTCAGAGTCTCTACTGTCGAGCAACATGAAGAACGACAGATCATCGAACTCAAAGAGAAGGCAAATGTAGAACGTATCTATAAAGATAAGTTATCCGGTAAAAATACGGAGCGACCGCAATTGAGAGCCATGATCGATTTTGCGCGTGAAGGTGACACCATCTATGTGTCCGAATTTTCGCGCTTGGCTCGCAGCACGAAGGACCTGCTGAGCATCATCCAGGACCTCCGCGAGAAGGGCGTGCAGGTCATCTCGCTCAAAGAAAATTTTGATACCTCTACGCCTGCCGGTGAACTCGCGATGACCGTATTCGCCGCCATCGCCACCTTTGAGCGCAAGATCATGTTGCAGCGCCAGGCCGAAGGTATCGCCGTTGCCAAGGCCAAGGGGGTCTACAAGGGCCGGCAGAAAAAGAAAAAGCCCGTCGACTGGGACGAACTTGTCAAGAAATACCAGAACCGCGAGATCCGCTCCGTCTCCGAGCTCATGCGCATCTGCCATGCTTCACGGCCTACCGTGTATATGTGGCTGAAGGAAAGCGGCGTGGTCTTCCACGAGCTGGAGTGGCAGAAGAAAAGATGCCACCTCGCATCCAATCAGCCCTGATTCGGGTTCCAGCTGCTAGCGCCCAGTGGCTCAATCGGATGCGAGTCACTGAACGGAGCGCCGCAGTTCGGGCAGCCCTTGTCTTCACCGCAGCTGTCGCAGTAGAGCGTACCGCAATTGCTGCACTCATATAAGAGTTCCTTCTGTTCTTCCTTCTCCTGTGCGCCGCAGTAGCTGCAGTCATCCTGCAGGACAAATGCATTCTTATCAGCCATGGTGATCACGTTCCTTTCGTTTGCTCGGGTGACTTCTGTTCCTTGTATCTTTCATCTGTTATCCCGAGACTCCGGCTTTGTTTTCTCGTTACAGTTATCAGTATACGGATTTGCCGTGGCCATTTCTGTCACTATTGTCACGAAATCTGATTTCCATGTACAAACAGGATACCGAGCCTTCGACTGAAGCGGATGATACCGGAATTAGACGAATCATCAAAAAAGGGTTATGGAAAGTGGCTGACGAATGATAATAAAAAACTACGAATCAAACAAGATGGGGTGATCAAATGGCTAGATACTGCCCGAATTGTGGGGCGAAGCAAGATGAGACATCGAAGTTCTGCATGAACTGCGGGACGCCGTTAGAGCCGGAAAAGAAGGATGATGTGGCAACGATACAGCAAAACACCGATGGCATGCCGTTAAAGATGGCAGCATCAGGGAGAGATGCGGGTCAGCCACATGGGCCGAAGCACTCGAAGAAACGCTATATCACACTGGGCATTGCAGCACTCGTGCTTATTGGTGCAGCAGGGTTCTTCGTAGGCAAGCAGTTCACAACTAAGGAAGATGCTGCACCTGCGGCAGAACAGTCGGCTGATGTCGTTGCGGAGAAAAAGCAGCCGGAGATGAGCAGTGATCTTTCGCTTGGTGGGCTTGACCTCGGTATCACGCTCGATGAGATGCATAACCGCCTAGGGCAGGAGAGTTCCTCAAAGCAGGACGGGAACCACATGTATTATTTCTACGAGGGGCTCAAGGTCGGCTCTGTCGACAACAAGCTGACATCGCTCGTCTCCGAGAACGACGAAGTCAAGACAAAGCGCGGTATCCACCAAGGCTCAACACTCGATGAGGTCGTGAGTGCCTATGGCAATCCCACCAGCACACTGGCGTATGATGGGAAAACTCTCTATGAATATACTTTTTCCACCATCAATGGCAAGACCGGTATCCTGCGCTTCGCCATCAATCCCGACACGAACCTCGTCGCCTACATCAGTGTCCGGATTCCCGACAGTCCGGCAAAGACTGCGCAATCCGACAAGACGGCAAACAATAACACCATTCAGGTCCTCTATACTGGTGGCAAGACTTCCGTATTGCAGCTCTCCAAGAGCAATGTCCAGTTGCACGTCGGACAGCAGCTCCATCTGATGGCTGGCGATGACAGCGGCGATGCTGGCGATTTGCGTCTGATGACGAATGGCAAACGCGATGGAATGGGCATTGTCTCGCCAACTAACTGCGTCAGCGTCAAAGGTGTCGGCAAGAAAGGCTTCAAGGGATCCAATACGGAGATGCTCATCACTGCCAACGCCCCGGGGGAAGCCGTCTTCACCGTCGTCCCAAACTACGGAAGCTGGGAAAAGGCTACGAAAATCTACATTACGATTGTCGAGTGAAGCAGCAAAAAGCCTAGCGCTGGACTTTTTCAATTAAAATGCGGCCAGGAATCTTCTCACTTCAGTCAGGAGAGGAATGGCCGCAACGGTAGTCACTTGGAATACTGATTCTGGATGTATTTTGCGACTACTTCCTTGCTCATGTTGCCAAGTGTGCTCATATAGTAGCTGCGTGACCAGATATGACCGCCCCAGAATTTATCATGCTTGATCTCGGGATGTTTTTTGAGGAACAGTCTGGCACTGCCGCCTTTGAGTGCCTTGACGATGTTTGTCGGCGTATACTTTGGCTTGAAGCTGATGAGCATGTGCACATGCTCTGGCATAACTTCCAGCTCTTCGACGGTCACATCGTTCAGCTGCGCGATGCGCAGCAAGATATCCTTCATTTCCTGCACGAGCTCCGGTGTCGTGAAGGCTGGGTTCCGATACTTCGTCACCCAGATCAGATGGAAGTGGAAATTGTAGACATATCCACGCTCATAGATTGCATCTGGGATGCGCTCTTTTCGTTTCATGTGTATCACACTCCTTTCCATTTATTATAGCGATATATTGCTTGTTAGGCAATCTCATATGTTGTATAATAGAAGTAGGAAGGAGGCGAATAAAATGGAACATAAGAAGATGGCGGATTATGCCTATCATTACGGCCTGAAAGTCCGCATCTACCCCAGCCAGCAACAGAAAGAGATGATTCGACGCAATGCGGATGCGGCACGCTGCGTCTACAATGAACATGTCGCTGTGAACAAGGAGATCGCACGATTTGGCAAACGGAGCATCTACATCGACTTCATCGAGAAGCGCATCGAGGCACTGCGCGAGCGAATCCGCACGGTAACAGCATTGAAAGACCGTTATCCATGGCTCCGGCATCCCGATATCGATGCGCAGTCCATTGCTAATGCACGGCAGAACTACCAGCGTGCTTGGAAGCAGTTCCGTGCCGCCCATCATGCTGGTGTGCCGAACTTCCACAAGAAAACGTCCGTCGAGTCGTATCAGACGAATCCGCATTACAGCAAGGGTACGGAGATTTCTCTGTTTACCAGTAACGCCCGCTTCCTCGACAAGCATCATCTGATGCTGCCCAAGCTCAAACGCATCCGCTTCCAAGGCTCGCGTAAAATACTGGATCGACTTTTTGCCATGAAGGAAGTCCGCATCGGCACGATTACCATCACGAAAGACAGCCTGCACCGCTACTTTGCGTCATTCCAACTCGGCTCCGATGAATCGTTCGTGAAAACCAGCCCGAAAACAAAGGCAGAGATTGGCATCGACCTGAACGTCGAGAACTTCTATGCCGACTCGAATGGCGAGATTGTGGCCAATCCTCGTTATTACCGCAGGCAGAAACGACGGCTGGCCAACGCACAGCGCAAGCTGAGCCGTCGGATTGTCCGTGCCAAGAAAGAGCATCGCCCGCTCCGTGAGGCAAAGAACGTCGAGAAACAGCGCTTGCTCGTCGCCAGGCTCACGGCACAAGTCATGCAGCGCCGCAGAGATTTCCTGCACCGCACTTCCGCGACACTGATCAAGAACCATGATCTGGTCGCAGCAGAAGAACTGCGGAGCCGGAACTTGCTGAAGAACCATGCCCTGGCTATGAGCATCCAAGACAATGGCTGGCGGATGTTCCTTAGTATGCTGACTTATAAGGCAACACTGTACGGCAAGAACTTCGTCACCGTCGACCCGCGGAATACGACGCAAACCTGCCACGCTTGTGGCCATATCATGAGCGGCAAAGAGAAACTGACGCTCAAGGACCGCGAGTGGATCTGCCCGAAATGTGGGATACACCACATTCGCGACGTGAATGCGGCCAAGAACATCCTAGCGCGAGCCAAAGCAAAGCTCGCATCCATGCATTGATGTAACAGCATCCGTCCGTTTGGCAACTTGCGGACGCTAATGGCTTTGGTAATTACCGGACCTCTGCTGTACCTCGCAAGACTGCGAATGCAGTAAGCCTGGCCTATCTAAGCAAATTGAGGTATCGAAAGATTCCCTCAAGCTCGCGACTTCAGTCGCGGGTAGTTGACATATTATCTTAGCAGGAATTCTCTTATGCCTTTGGAATTCCATTGGCTACGTTACGAAACCTTAAAGACATAGACAAGCAGGACCTCTCGTTTTGAGGGGCCCTGCTTGTTTATTTTTATTTGATCCTACCGATATCCATGCTGATATCGAGTGCTTTCACGCTATACGTGAGCGCGCCGACCGAGATGACATCGACTCCTGCGGCGGCAGCAGCTGCCAGCGTTGTTGTATATAGAAATAAATATCCCCCGGCATAGCCGGGGGTTTTATATTTACGGCCTTATAAGGCCTCTGCTTACCAGCTGCGCTTAAAAGCGCTTGTCGGTCCGTCATACGCTTACTATTTCCGGCTACCCGTAAACGGGTCTGTCATATCCAGTACCAACTGTTCCGACATGTAATCTTCCTTCAGCTGGTTCTGAATGTATTCCGTTATTTTCTTTTCGTTCTTGCCTACCGTACTTACATAGTACCCTCGACACCAAAAGCTTCGATTTCTATATTTGTACTTCATATTCCCCCATTTCTCGTAAATCATCAAACTGCTCTTCCCCTTCAAAAAGCCCATAAAATTAGACACGCTAATCTTTGGCGGTACCTCAACTAAAATATGGATGTGGTCAGGACAGGCCTCGGCTTCTAACAAGTTCACCTGTTTCCACCGACACAGTTCCCTTAAGATTTGACCAATCTCGTACCGCTTCTGACCATAAAAGACCTTTCTTCTGTATTTAGGGGCAAATACAATATGATATTTACACTCCCATTTTGTATGTGATAAACTATGTACATCGTGATCTTTCATTACGATATACCTCCTTTGTCGTATTGGTTGCAGTTGACGGACCGCAACTTCATACTTCAAGGGAGGTTTATTAAATCCTTTAAAGACTCATCGCTAAAGCTTTATCGAGCCCCTGGTCTAACCAGGGGTTTTCTATATACAAAAAGCCATGCATGATGTACGTCATGCATGGCTGGAGAAAAGCGTCGATCAATATTTGTGGAACATTGCCTGGATGGCCTGAGGATCATGTGTCTTGGTCAGCGCCAGCTGAAGCAGGACACGTGCCTTCTGCGGGTTCAGTGAATCACCGTCGATGAAGTGCTCATCGATGTAAGATTGTTCAGCCGGTACGACGGCTCCCGTACCAACACGAGAACTGTGGACGACGACGATTCCCTTTTGGGTAGCCTTGGCGAGTGCTGCTTCATCTGCCTTGTGGACCGAGCCATTGCCCGTGCCCGCGTAGACGATGCCCTGTGCGCCTGCAGCGACAGCCGCATCGACAAGGGCTCCATCGGCACCAGCCGTGCTGTAGATGACATAGACCTTCGGCAGTGCGGTCAGTTTGCTGACATCGAACTCGCTCTTGATCGTGTGCAGGCGGATTGGCGTGTTGCAGAACGTCGGGGTGCCATCATAGACGTAGCCGAGCGGGCCAGTCGGCGATTTGAACGTGCTCACTGACGTGGTATTTGTCTTCGTGACATCACGTGCGCCGTCGATTTCGTCGTTGAGAGCGACCATGACACCATGGCCTGCTGCATCCTTGTCAGCCGCAATGCGGACCGCGTTCAAGAGATTCATCGGGCCGTCCGCACTGATGGCGGTCGCCGGACGCATAGCGCCTGTCAGTACGACAGGCTTATCGCTCTTTACCGTGAGATTCAGGAAGTAAGCTGTCTCTTCCATCGTATCCGTGCCATGCGTCACGACAACACCAGCCACATCTTTCTGTGCAGTGAGCTCGTTGATGCGCTTTGAGAGTTTGAGCCAGACATCATCCGACATGTCTTTGCTGTCAATGCTGCAGATCTGTTCGCCAGAGACATCTGCATAGTTCTTGATTTCTGGTACAGCGTTGATGAGCACATCGATGCCGAGTGCACCGGCCTTGTAGCCCGTGGTCTGCGTGTCCGACGCAGCACTGCCGGCAATCGTACCGCCTGTTGCGAGAATCTTGACGTCCGGTTTAGCTGGCGCCGCATAGACAGACTGGACACCGAGCATCATCACGGCTAACGAAGCCGCCAGGATAGAAGCTTTCTTTTTCATCTTCATGACATACACTCCTTTTGCGCAGTACCGTAGTACCAATAAAAATAAATTATGTATAAATAATACAAAACTATCGACGTGATCCGAACAAATCCGACAAATTATTATAATTTTTATTTTTAATCTGACAATATGTAGGGCGTCACATTTCTATAGATACTCTCGCTTTCAGAAAGAACGTAGCGCCAGCAGGACAGGCAGCTATCGCCCTGAACGGTATCGACATGCTTTCTTGTAGAGGAAAAGAGCAACCTTTCGTGTCGAAAAACTGTGAAGTTGCGCTTCAGACCTAACGCCCCTTGCTGGAGCTGTGCTAAAATTAAGCATAATGACCAAAATACAAGAAAGAAGGGACCTTTTTGAAGATAGCAAGACGAATAGCCACTGCCACACTTGCCGCGGCCTTGCTCTGCAGCATGCCGTTTGCTGAGGCCAGAACACAGACGATTGAGGCGACGGGCGTCTATCAGATGGGTGAGAACGACACCATCGCCACAGCGAAGGAGAACGCCAAAAAGGCGGCTCTGCGTGCAGCCGCGGAACAGGCAGGCGTATATGTGCGTTCCTATTCTAAGACGAAGAACCTCAAGCTGACGGATGATCAGGTGGAAGTCATCAGCATGCAGACGATGCAGGTCAAAAACTGCACGTTCACGCAGGACTACACCAACAACACGCTTGTCATCCATGCCGTCATCCGGGCGACGGTCGATGATGACGACTTCCAGAATTTCCAGAAGCGCCTCGATGAACGCGATAGAATTGAGGACCTGCAAAGTCAGCTTGATGCCGAGAAGGCGAAGACCCAAGCGGCACTGAACCGCAAGATGCAGCAGTCGGGCGATGATCCGTACGCCTCAATGATTGCTGAGCAGGAGCTTCAGAAATTCCAACAGAACGTCCAGTACGCCGCGGTCATCCGTAAGGAGTTCGCTGACTTTGTCGACCAGCGTGCAGGCGTCGTGCCCGCTGATATCTACGGCCGCATGGCACTCTTAGACCTCTGCACAGGCTCCGACCTTTTCCAACGCGACATCGATAAAGCAATGGAAATCGCACCAAAGGACCCACTGTACTACACCATCAGTGCTCTGCAGGCACTGCGCCAAGAGGATTATTACGGTGCAGAGGCCCTTGCTGACCAGGCCCTGCGATTCGACAAGCGCTACTGGCCGTCTTACTACGTTCGCGCCATCGCCAAGGGCTTCCGCGGCTCCACGCGCAAGGCCATTGCCGACTGCGACACGGCCATCAAGCGCGGTGGCGAAAATCACCGCTACGTCATGCTCTACCGTGCCAAACTCGAGCGCATCTTCGTCGGACGCCACAACTACGAGAACTTCACCACTCCTGAATATCAAGAGATCGTCGATGATGCCATCCACGGGTTCTACCGCGACATGGACCAGATCAAACATAAAAATAAACGTTAAATATGCAACAACGGCCCCGAAGAAATCCCTTTCGGACTTCCTTGGGGCCGTTGTATCTATTAGATGCCTGTTGTTTTCTCAGTTCCTTTGCAATCTGGAAAATAGATGACTTTATTGATTTAGTCTAAGGTAAATTAATAAGTAAATTGATCACAAAGGACGGCAAATCGATATAAGATTCCATCGGTTACCAAATGGAGTCCTCCTGCACCGTTCGAGAAATAATAATCGCCAGTAGAAGGATTATAGCAAGCATAATACTTAGTTGATTTCCCATTGGTCCAATGAACAGTTGCTCCAGAAGATCTACCGTAACCGTTCGTGCCCCATGACTTGACCGAATCGGTGTCAATGTACATATCGGCGTCCATGTAGTCGTCATAGCCTACATAGTAGTCCGACCGCGCTTCTGCAAGGTTCACCGTACCGGCTCCATCCGAAGGAAGTATGGACATCCCTACCGCCAGGGACATTGCCATGGCTACACTGGCAGCCAATTTTTTCATGCTCATAGAAATCTCTCCTTTCGTTTTTAGCAGGTCTCAATCTCATCTTCATGCTTCCGTATCGTCTCTTTGACCACGTCTTCGTAGCCGGTCAGGGCTGCGAAGGGGGCGAACTGTGCGGCTCGTTTTTCTATGGGCATGCGTGGGTGGCATCTTGGTTCTGGTCGCGGCAGGTTGATGATGTCGCTGTACTGTTCTATCTTTCGCTCTACTTTACTCATGCCTTATGACCTCCAATTTCGCTGTTGCGGTCGATGGCGCGGGCTTCTTCTTTGAGATTGGCGGCTTTCAGGATGGCGTTCTTACCGAACTTGTTCTTGATAGCAATCATGGCGTGCTGCAGGGATTTTTCCTTTGCCTCTGCCTGACGTGCTGCTTCTTCCCGCTTGACGCCTTCTTCCATGTTGCTGAAGAGGTCAAATTCGACGACGCTTTCCGTTTGCGTGGACTGGCTGTTTTCATCGACGAGTCGTCCCATGGTAACAGTGATGCGCCGGATGAGCAAGGCGGAGCTTACGATGCGGTCGTAGAGGGCAAGCGTTTCATGGAGCAGTTCTTTTGTCGAAGAGGTATGTTTTTTCAGGCTGACGGTGTCGTGAGCTGGTTTTGGCACTCTTCTGCCATAATGGTCGACGTGTACGGGGCCTGTGTAGCCCTTGGCGATATTTTCGATGTCATAGCCCACGTCCAGCACGATCTGGTTCGTCAGGAGTTTCTTGGCGACGAGGTCCAGTATCATCTGGTCGGCCATTTCCCAGACGATGAGCCTTGCCTGCTCATTCGTGTAGGGGCAGTGAAGCACCTGGCCGCTGCTGATGCTCGTGGAGGCAGGACGATACGCTTTAATGGCTTCCATCGTGCAGGGCTCATAGCCCCAGGCGTGGTCGATCAAGAGCTCGGCATTGACGCCAAAGACCTTGTAGAGCTCTTTCTCTCCCTGTGCATCCAAGGAACGGCGAGCGATATCGCCCATGGAATAAAGGCCCATGTTGGCAAGCTTTTCGGCATAGCCCTTGCCCACGCGCCAGAAGTCTGTTATCGGGGTATACGCCCACAGCTTCTGCCGGTAGCGCATCTCGTCGAGCGCCGCAATCCGCACACCGTCCCGGTCTGGCGGTATGTGCTTGGCGACAATGTCCATGGCAATCTTGGCCAGATAGAGATTCGTGCCGATGCCAGCAGTGGCCGTGATGCCGGTTTCTGCCAGTACCTCGCGCACCAGCTTCATGGCCAGGTCATGTGCTGTCGCCTTGTAGGTGTCGAGGTACGGAGCCGTGTTGATGAAGACTTCATCGATGGAATACGTGTGTATGTCCTGCGGCGCGATGTAGCGCAGATACACCTTGTAGATGCGCGCGCTGTAGTCCATGTAAAACGCCATGCGCGGCGGTGCCACGATGTAATCGATGGCAAGATTCGGGTTTCCTGCCAATTCCGCCGCATCATGCGATTTGCCGATGAGTTTTCTTCCCGGCGCCAAAAAGCGGCGCTTGTTGTTGGCGGCCTTGATTTTCTGTACGACTTCAAAAAGCCGTGCACGGCCCGGCACGCCATACGCCTTGATCGCCGGTGTGGCAGCGAGGCAGATCGTCTTTTCCGTGCGGCTCTCATCGGCCACCACCAGATTGGTCGTCAACGGATCCAGGCCCCGCTCCACACATTCCACCGATGCGTAAAACGACTTCAGGTCAATCGCGATGAAGCATGTCTTGTCCATGCGCGTCCCGCACCTCCCCTCGCGTCTCCATCATCATCTTGGCATATGCAGATAGACGAGCCCTGCCACCTGCAGTGCCAGTATCAGCGGCACGCCGTATTTGAATTTGAGATGCAGCGTCTTGTGGTGGAACAGCTTCATCGCCACCAGCGCTCCTATGCTGCCGCCAATGGCCGCTATGCCGAGCAGCGTCAGCTCCGGCACACGCCACCACTTGCGAATGGCGCATAGCTTGTCCCAGCCATAGGCAATAATGGCTACTGCGTTTATGATAGCAAAATACCACGCTGCTGTATTATGAATCTCCATCCTATTCCGTCCTCCGACCATATTCAAAAATTCAGTTTCAATCAGGTTCAAAACGATATTGTAATAGTTCTACATCGAGGTCTATCCTCCTGCTCGATACTCTTGCAGGGGACGAGGGTGACGTCCTCGATATCCCCCTGATTCTCGAGGATCTCGTTCGCGAGTTCGGCCCACGCTTCTCGCATCTCCGGCGCAAATTCTCTACTGTCATCCCGCCGGGCATCGATTCAATCTTGTCGTGGATGGCGAGGGGATGAGAGCCGGTGCGCCGTATCAATGCGACCGCCTTTCTTCCGTAAGGCAACCTTGCGGTTGATGTGCTGGACGTGCGAGACCGATGAGATGGATTCCCCGTACTCGTCGAGGGTGCGCCGAATCATCTTCGCCGCTTTCAGAACTGCGCCTCGTCTGCGCCCATCATGATCCCTTCGCACTGAGGAATCGAGTTGCGCTCCGTGCTCTTCCAGCTCGCCGTGTGCATGACCATGCAGAGGTACTGGAGCATCTTGCTGTCGACTCTCATCCTGGAAACGTCAATACACGTAAATCCCATAATTACAGCAAAAGAATCTTTTGGGTCAGTTGTAAAATGAACTTGAACAGTTAATCAAAAAATAAAAATCCATAGTGAAGCTTCATGTTAAAATGGTTTTGGAGAAATCATCAACAAAGGAGCAATCACTATGGATCACATCCATTCTAACACAATTGAGGACGTACGTACACCCGGTCGCCATCTTTCTTTAGAAGAACGTGGCATGATTCAGGCTCTGCATCGTCAGGGGCATTCCCTTCGCGACATCGCTGCCGCGGTAGGATGTGCTCATACGACTGTTTTCTATGAGCTTCGGCGTGGAACGCCGGAGCGAAAAAGCAAGCACGGTCGCGCCCCTCAGTATATGGCAAAACGCGGTCAGCAGTCTTACGCAAAGAATCGCAAAAACTCCAGGAAACCTTGTAAAATCGACCATGACGACTGCGAGCCATTCATCCAATGGATGGTAGAACGAGTCCGTCTGGAACGCTGGTCACTGGATGCTTGTGTTGGCTATGCCAGGCTGAATAAGCTGTTTACGCCGGAACAGATTCCCTGTACCAAGACGCTCTACAACATGCTTTGGTCTAACAAGCTTCCACTGTCGCTCTTCGAAGTGCCGCGGGCCTTGAGACACAAGCGCCACCGCAAATGGGTACGTAAAAACAAGCGTATGAAGGGGCGCTCCATTGAGGAACGTCCTGCCATCGTCAATGATGGCACGGAGATTGGCCACTGGGAAGTGGATACAGTCGTTGGTCAGCGCGCAGGCCGTGAGGCAGTAGTGTTTACCGCTGTTGAAAAGGTTACACGCAACTACATCGCCATCCGCATTCCTGGACGTACCTGTGCCGGCGTTGAAGCCGCTCTTGCACAGTTGCAGGAGCTGTATGGCACAGAACGCTTCAGCCAGATTTTTAAGACGATGACGGCCGATAACGGTCCTGAGTTTGAGACTCTGTCGCAGTTCGAGCATCTTGGCACCAAGGTGTACTTTACGCATCCGTACAGTTCGTGGGAACGGGCTCAGAATGAACGCCACAATGGCCTACTGAGGGATTTCATCCCAAAAGGCATGTCCATGGAGCGGTTCTCTGATGAGGATGTCCTGAACACGGCAGATACACTGAACCAGCGCCCACGTCGTGTTTTGGGCTACCATACACCGTCAGAACTATTTGATGCATTCCTCGATGAAGTTTATGCTATTGAGTGTGTTTCTTGATTATGAGTGTTCAAATTCAACTTGCAATTTACCACCCATTTGCGGTGGCGCTTGTGTCTCAAGGCCCGCGGCACTTCGAAGAGCGACAGTGGAAGCTTGTTAGACCAAAGCATGTTGTAGAGCGTCTTGGTACAGGGAATCTGTTCCGGCGTAAACAGCTTATTCAGCCTGGCATAGCCAACACAAGCATCCAGTGACCAGCGTTCCAGACGGACTCGTTCTACCATCCATTGGATGAATGGCTCGCAGTCGTCATGGTCGATTTTACAAGGTTTCCTGGAGTTTTTGCGATTCTTTGCGTAAGACTGCTGACCGCGTTTTGCCATATACTGAGGGGCGCGACCGTGCTTGCTTTTTCGCTCCGGCGTTCCACGCCGAAGCTCATAGAAAACAGTCGTATGAGCACATCCTACCGCGGCAGCGATGTCGCGAAGGGAATGCCCCTGACGATGCAGAGCCTGAATCATGCCACGTTCTTCTAAAGAAAGATGGCGACCGGGTGTACGTACGTCCTCAATTGTGTTAGAATGGATGTGATCCATAGTGATTGCTCCTTTGTTGATGATTTCTCCAAAACCATTTTAACATGAAGCTTCACTATGGATTTTTATTTTTTGATTAACTGTTCAAGTTCATTTTACAACTGACCACCGCAAATGGGTACGTAAAAACAAGCGTATGAAGGGGCGCTCCATTGAGGAACGTCCTGCCATCGTCAATGATGGCACGGAGATTGGCCACTGGGAAGTGGATACAGTCGTTGGTCAGCGCGCAGGCCGTGAGGCAGTAGTGTTTACCGCTGTTGAAAAGGTTACACGCAACTACATCGCCATCCGCATTCCTGGACGTACCTGTGCCGGCGTTGAAGCCGCTCTTGCACAGTTGCAGGAGCTGTATGGCACAGAACGCTTCAGCCAGATTTTTAAGACGATGACGGCCGATAACGGTCCTGAGTTTGAGACTCTGTCGCAGTTCGAGCATCTTGGCACCAAGGTGTACTTTACGCATCCGTACAGTTCGTGGGAACGGGCTCAGAATGAACGCCACAATGGCCTACTGAGGGATTTCATCCCAAAAGGCATGTCCATGGAGCGGTTCTCTGATGAGGATGTCCTGAACACGGCAGATACACTGAACCAGCGCCCACGTCGTGTTTTGGGCTACCATACACCGTCAGAACTATTTGATGCATTCCTCGATGAAGTTTATGCTATTGAGTGTGTTTCTTGATTATGAGTGTTCAAATTCAACTTGCAATTTACCAAAGAATCTTTTGTGATCCCCCTCGCGATGCCGGCCGTGACGGGTAAGGCGTTCCCACTGACGCGCAGCCCGTCGGATATATTTTGTCCAGGAGTTCCATCTCCTGAGGGACAGAAGCAGGATTCTCAGTGTCTTCCCTGATCTGTATCTTCGTTCTTTCTGGTATACTCATGGTTACATCTCCTTTTCTCGTATGTGAGGTACTTTCTTCACGTCACGTGCTCCCATTTCCCCCGTATCCCCTTCAGCCAACGGCAGGTTCAGGAGCAGCTGCTCCGGCAAGTTTTTTGCGCCCGCGAAGCGGCGTCGTTACTCGGTTTTCCCGCCGTTTCTCGATGAGAAATGGGGAAGTGCACATCACCAGCCCCGGAGCAGCCCCCTCGGGGTGCTCCGCATGGGTGGCCGGCCCCGCGGCTCCGGCTCAAAAACAGTTCTCCTGACTCCATTATAGCAGACCGGACGGCCCGTGTCTGACCGTTGCAACCGGTAAAAAGTCACTTTTCAGGGCCCTTCCACCGGACAGGAGATCATGCTATAATGACGCTGAAGAAAAAGGAGACAGGAGGGACAGGGAATGGACCGGATGCAGAAGAGACTCGACGCGATGGAGAAACTCCGTCGGGAAATCGACGACCTCAAAGAAAAGCTGCTTACCGCGAAGCGGCGCTGGAAGAATTCCTCGGAGACACTCCACCAGCTGACAGAAGAGAAGCAGCGGAAGGTATACCGCCTGTCCCAGTTCGAGGAGATCATGAAGAAGACCGGCCTCATCGACGGATATGATCCCGACGAACTCTATCTCGTCCTCCTGACCAACCGGAAACACATCCTGAAGAACAAGCAGCAGAGCACCAAGAGGAGCTTAGCTGAATGGGTATTTTAGAGGACGCAACCGTTACTGGTCACATCCACCGGATGGAACCTGAGTGTCTCCGGGCATTGGTGAAGAGAATCAGGACAGGACCCGAAAGGCCGGGGAAGCAGGATCCGCAAGAGCTACATCCCACCATCTAAGATCAGCAGCACACCTCCCACGCCAATCGACGATGATCCCGAATCCGAAGAAAGCATGGAAGACCTCATGCATCACGCCGACCAGTACTTCCAGCCCGGCGACGACATCGAATACTACGACCCCAACCACGACTGGTATGTCCAGAACTGGGAAGGCGAGGATATTCCCGGCACCTCCTGGCTGAAAATCGAAGATGACGATGACCGTACCGACAAGTAAATCGAAGAAACATAAAAAGGGCCTGAGCCTATAAGTCATGCTTATAGGCTCAGGCCCTTTTCATAAAAGCGATTCACTCAATCCGTCAAAATCAAGTCCGCAAATTCTTCCTTTCCCATCACAAGTCCGCTGTGCGCCAGCCGTTCACGGCGCTTCTCGTAGATTTCGTACAGCATCTCACGGCGCTCATCGCGCAAGCCGTAATGAATCTTTCGGTGACATACAGGGCAAAGGCAGATGAGATTGGCGTAAACATCCAGGCTATAGGAAAAACGGCTCTGCAAATGAATCGGGATGGTATGATGTGACTCCATGTACGGCTTATGTGTGCGCTCTGCCACAAAGGTCTGATGCCTGCCATCCATCTCGCAGTGATAGTCAGCAACCGCCAAGGTCTGTTCCCTCAGGATATCAGACCGCGCCCAATGTTTGGCCTCGTAGTGCCTCGGCTCTTCTGTACGGACAGGCATCGGCATATCCAGTTTGCCAATATCATGACGAAAGGCCATCAGGTTCGTTCCTTCCGCAAACTTCACATAATGATTGAGACCCGCGCTATACATCTGATTTCCCTTCTTATTTTGAGCGATGAAAGCGGCATCCTCAAATAGTACCTCCTGCAGTTCCTTCAATCGATGCAAATCCGAGACATCATAAATCGAGCCCGTTATCATCTTCATCTCTTGTAAGTGACGAGTGATGTTGTTGAGCGCATCACAATAGTGATTTACCGTAGATGGCTTCAACTGACGCACCTCACTGAGATAGCACTTGTAATATGTCTTCAGCAATGGCTCCATTCATAATCCCTTCCTTAGGTGATTCATGAAAAAATCTTAATTCAGAAAAGCACAGCAATGTTAACCCTTATCAAAATCATCATCTAGTTGCTTTGTCAGTAGCATTCTTCTATAAAATGTGTTGATTTTTAAATTCTATAAAAATAAAAAAAGTTCCTTCTCAGCTAGACTAAAATTTTGACATGTCCCGGTCCATCATGTACTTCAGGAATAGTGATACCTTCATGGAATCGATACGATAAACGCCTCGTCAGCAGCCATTCTTCAGATGTCTGCTGTGCTGCTGCCAATCGCCGAATTGTCTTGCAAACCTATCCGTTCAAAAGCACAGCTGTCCTACGTATCACCGCTTATGACCAATGATTTCCTCCATACGCGACAAGAACAGGCCAGGGATATTCCCCGGCCTGTTCTTGTTGTATGAAACACACGCCATGCCAAAATCCTTTACTATGATAAAGGAAATTCACCAGGTGAATTTTTTATTTACCTAAGGGCGTCTTCTCAGTTCCGCTTAATATACCTTATCTCCAGGTAGCCCACATGTTATAATAGATATTGATAACATGCACATGGAGGAGTGAATGATATGGTATCTGAAGCACGTCGTATAGAAAAACGTTCCATAGGTGCCAATCCTCATCGTAGACCGCATACTCTATGCTATTGCAAAAGGCCGGAAAAGAATAAGTGGAGGCTGCTATGAAATCTACACCATCATATGACCATACAGATCCGTTAAGCATCGAATCGTATGGAAAAAAGATGATTGGCCAGACGTTCCGCTCCATCTACGAACAGTCAATCCAATCAGGAATCATCCGCACAGCGCAGGAAGATACGGCTGCCTATGTGACCAAGCATGAAGACAAGAACTACAAAGGCGGCATCGGCAACCTCGTCGAGGAATGCTGGTTCGGCTACAGGGCCAACAGTGATGCCGAAGCAGACTTCCCCGAAGCTGGTGTTGAACTGAAGGTCACACCGTATGTCAAGAATAAGAAGGGCTTCCGCGCCAAGGAGCGCCTCGTCCTCACGATGATCAACTACATGAAAATCGTCAAGGAACGAGACTTCGAGCACAGCCACCTATGGGAGAAGGCACAGCTCATGCTGCTAGTCTGGTACCTGCATGTGAAAGGCATCAGCGATATGGACAGCACGGTCGATTTCGTACAGCTCTTCACACCTTCAGCAGAGGATCTAAAAATCATACAGAACGACTATCAGAAGATTGTCGCCAAGATAAAGGCGGGCAAGGCTCACGAGCTCTCAGAAGGTGATACCCTATATCTCGGTGCATGCACAAAGGGCTCAAATTCCAAGCTACGACGTCAGCAGCCGTTCAGTGATGAGCCAGCCAAACCGCGTGCATTCTCGTTCAAGAATAGCTATATGACCTATGTACTGCTGCACTACATCATGCCTGGCAGGCAGACATACGAGCCAATCGTCAAGTACGGCAAGGTCGATGACTTCGAGAACTTTGTTGAGTCGCGCATCGATGCCTATCGCGGCATGAGTGAGAGCGCACTGCGGAAACGCTTCAATCTACCCCACCCCTCGAAGAGCATCTACGCACAGATTGTGTTCCGCATCCTTGGTGTCAGAGGGAATCATTGCGAGGAATTCGAGAAGGCTGGTATCGTCGTGAAGACCATCCGCATCCAGAAGAATGGGAAGATGAAAGAGTGCATGTCGTTCCCTGCCTTCCGCTTCCAAGAGCTTGCAGAAGAAACATGGGATGACAGCACCTTCGGCAATTACTTGCGTGATACGCGCTTCTTCTTCGTCGTGTTCCGAGAAGATGCAGATGGCGAATATCACCTGTCTGGGTGCAAGTTCTGGAATATGCCGTACAAGGACTTAGAATATGGCGTGCGAAAAGTCTGGCAAGAAACACACGATATCATAAAAGAAGGACGACTCGTCCTTACACCAGATAATCGCGGACGGCTCAGCAATAACCTGCCGAATGCATCTGACAGTCCCATCGCCCATGTCAGGCCGCACGGCCAGACACGAGAGGATACCTATCCCCTGCCAGAGGGTACACATCTCACCGTGCGCGATACCGGGACAGGTCGCGGCACTTGGCCAGATACGACCATTTTCACGAAACAGTGCTTCTGGCTGAACAACAGCTATATCCTCCAGCAGCTCAGAGATATCATCCACTGACGAATCACTATGCGCCTCTGACTATCAAAAACCGCGGAGAACCATGACCCCTATCATGGTTCTCCGCGGTTTACTGTATGCGTCTATATCTTTGTCAGTCCTCACGGTCAATGATCTGGCCGAGAGTCTTCCCCATGCGCTCGATGCAGCCGGTGACGAGGGCGTTACCCATGCAGAAGTACTGGAAGCGGTCGCTCATGCCAGTGTCAGTCCAATGTTCCGGGAAGCCTTGGATCTTATTGGCCTCGTTCGGCGTCAGGAGACGTAGGCGCCCAGTATCCAGGTCCTTTACGACATGGGTGCTGCGATTCGTCGTCCCCTCGCTGGTCAGCATCGTACGGGCCGGACGGTCAACCGGATCTGGGAAGGCGATTGGCCCTTCCGAGAAAGTGTACTTATGACCTGTCTTCGAGGTCCGCTCAATCTTCTTGGCCCCTTTCAGATACTTCCACTTCTCGATGTCATCCCCAAGATAATACTTCTCGGGGACATCGTGATCCATGATATCGCGCAGGAGCTTGTACGGACCATGGTAGTCCGGCTCTGCTTTGACCGTCGCGATGTGGCCGTCTGACATATAGCCTGCCGTCTCGAACGGGAAAGCAAAGTTCTGCGTGATCTCAAGCAGGTCATGCGTCTCGAGGTCCTTCTTGGATGCAATCACGTTCGGTTTCAGCGGGAAAGTACGAGCAAAGAAGCCATCCGTGTTGAGCATCGCGAGCGAATCATGACCAGCCATCTGCTGGCCGTATACCGTATCGTTGCGATACGCGAAGATGAACGTGCGGCGGCGACGCTGCACGAATCCATAGTCGGCGGCATTGACGACGCGCCACTCCACGCTGTAGCCGAGGTCCCAGAACGAAGCGAGGATGATACCGAAGTCACGACCACGCTGTTTGGCCGGCGACTTCAGCAAGCGATCGACATTCTCAAGCAGGACGAACGGCGGCTGCTTGGCTTTGAGCGTATCGTAGATCTGCCACCAGAGAACGCCCTTCTTGCCCTCGATGCCCTTGGCCCCCGTCGCAGCGACGGAATAGTCTTGGCAGGGGAAACCACCGACAAGAAGCGTGTGATCTGGGATGGTCGCCTTGTCAATCAGCCCGATATCCACATTGACATGTGTATCCTCCTTGCCGAAGTGCGCACAATAGCAGTCAAAGGCATCCTGTCGGGCGCGGCTAGGCTCCCACTGGTTCGCCCATACCGTGTCCCAGTCCTTTGAAGCTCGCTCGAGCCCGACGCGGAATCCGCCGACACCGGCGAACAGTTCACAAACAGTCTTGTCCATCGTTTCAATCTCCCTTGCTCGTTCACCCCTTCAATGGGTACGTACTGGCCTGTCGGCCGGAATAGTGTTACCATTATATCATAGAACGACCAGAAGATCAACCCTTGGCCATGGTGCTCCATAGCCATAGAATCTCACAGATGGATTGAGGCGATGAGTATGGCACAGACGACAGATAAAAGGACCGGCACGGTCAGTCGGACGAAGAAGCCGCTAACAGAAGCACAGCGCAGCCACATCATGTCAAAGATCCGTGGCAAGGATACAAAGCCGGAAGTCCGTCTGCGCAAAGCCCTCTGGCATAAGGGGCTCCGCTACCGCAAGAACTACCGTCGCCTGCCAGGGACGCCTGACATCGCACTGACACGGCAGAAAATTGCCATCTTCGTCGATGGCGACTTCTGGCATGCACGCGGCCATGAAGAGCATCCGGGCGAGCAGGTCAAGCACAACCGCGAATACTGGATCCGCCATCTGACACGCAACGTCGAGAAAGCCAAAGAGGTCAATGACGCGCTGACCGAACAGGGCTGGCTCGTCCTGCGCTTCTGGGAGAGTGATATCAAGAAAGACCTCCAGAACGTATTAGAGCAGATTAATCAATACCTATGATTAATCTGCTCTATTGCATTCAATCCGCCAAAATGAGGTCAGCAAATTCTTCTTTTCCTATCTCGAGTCCGCTATGCGCCATGCGTTCATGGCGTTTTTCGTATCTCTCATACAGCATCTCGCGGCGCTCACCGCGCAGGCCGTAATGAATCCTGCAATGACATATCGGACAACGGCAGAAAACCCTTCTTGCTATAAAGCTTCACAATGAAGCCGCATAGCAAGAAGGGTTTTATTTGTCTCAAAATGATGATGAAAATACCGATGACGGTATTTGGAGGGCTACAATACTGTGCCCCTGAGCCCTTGGGGTTACTGGCCCCAGATGAGTAAAATGGAAAACCTCGGCGATTTTTCGGATTTTCGGCTGTCCGCGCCACGCGCTCTGTTCGGTATAGTGCCGAGTTGAGAGGCTGAAAGCCTTGCTACACAAGGGCTGGCGGTGTTCGGTAAAAAATCGGAAAACCTGCGGCCTTTTTGACCCGCAAAAAGGTTTTCTACTTTTTGCAGTATACCATCTTGGAAAGATTTTGTCAACTTCAGTCAAGATGGATCAATAAAAAACGATTTTCTTTACTGAGGCAAAGGAAATTCACCGGGTGAATTTTTCTTGAAGGGACGGGTTCCTTTTTCTAGGTTGCGTTCACGAATGGGCTATGCTATCATGGAAGGAGCAAATACAACGATGTGATATAAGAAAGGAGCTCCCCTCTGCTACCAACACAGGAGAGCCCCTTTATATCACAGCTCACATCATGACTACCAATCGCGATGTGACTCTCTTATCGGAATCAGGACTTCCGATAAAATAACTGTAGATGTCTCCTATCATTGTAGCAAAGATAGAACCAGAACACAAGAGCTGCAAGAAAGAAGATGTCACGAGACGCTGGTCCCGGTGCATCTGCACGAGCGAAGGGGCCAGGCTCCCCTACCATGGCGCGGTCTATCGAGACGCAAGACGTGGCGGGGCTCCTACAGGATTTTATCGATAAAAATCAAGGTCTGTCCGATAAGGGCAGGCCTTTTTGTATGGCGAAGATGAAGATCCGGACAGGAGTGGGACGATGGGACGAACGGCAGGCAACCCGTGGCAGGATGCGAAGCGGAAGACGGAATATCTGCAGGCGCGGTATGCGTCTGTCTCGCCATGCCGTTTTTACGACGAGATTCTCGGCCACATTGAAGACGAGCCGGATTTCCAGCTCTGCGCCATGCACGCGCAGGCCAAGAAGGGGCAACGTATGCGCCGCTATGATGATGTGATGGACATGCTGCTGGATGCAGGTGCTCGCCGGGATGCCTACGTCTACCCGGCGGCCTACTACCACTCGTATGCCCTGGAGGCCCTGCTGCAGTCGACTTCCTGTCTCTACATCGACCTGGATCACGTCGCGGCGAAGCAGCTGCGCCGCCTCTGTGATGCGGATTTCTTTGGGCATCGCCCGACGTATCTCGTCAATTCGGGCAACGGCGTGCATCTCGTCTACGTGCTGCAGGAGCCGGTCCAGACATACGACTGGGCCAAGAAACTGCTGAAGCGCATCCACCACGGACTCTTGAAGGTGTTCCGCCAGCATCGCTTTGACGCGGATCTCACGACGGGCATCTCGCATGCGTACCGCATCGTCGGCAGCCTGACGAAGCTCGGACAGATTTGCCGCGCCTACTGCGTCGGGGCGCACATGACGATTGCAGCACTCGCGCAGTCCGTAGGCGTGACCTGGGCACGTCCTCAGAAAGCGATTCATCCTGTAACAAAGTCCGTTCGTCCGGCTGTTGCACCCCATGCAAAGCGGGGCTTCTATGCCTATCTCGTCGAGAAGATTGCTGAGCGGACGCAGGAGGGCCACCGCTACACCGCGCTCTTCGCGCTCACCTGTGTCGGCTACAAGTGCGGCATGGCGCTTGAGGCAATCTCTGAGGATGTCATGCATCTCGCTGCTGTGCTCGGTCTCCCCCAGCGCGAAGCAAAACATGCGCTCGAGGTCTGTGATCCCGAGAAGGCGAGGACGGTCCGCGCTGCAACGCTTGAGGACTGGCTGGGCTGGTCGTTTGACCGCAAGACGAAGCGCAATGGCCGCACGCGCAAAGAACACCTGGCCAAGGTCGCAGCAGACCGCACCGCGGCGAGCCGCAGGCGCGTCTGGGCCTGCCTCAAAGAAACGCCGACGGCAACAATCTCAGAACTCGCGCGCAAGCTCTCCATCACGCGCAAGACGGCGGCCAAGTACTTCCACGAGTGGATGGACAGACTGCTGGACCGCGTTCCGGCGCAGATGGCTGCCAGTGAACCGGTGGCCTCTGCGCGCACGGCCAAGGCTGCCAAGACGTCAGAGGGAGGGATTGCTGCCCCTGCGTCATTCATTGCATCTATACCTGCCCCTTGGGGCGAGCTTGGCTCCGTTTGCGCAGGCCGGACCGAGGATAACCGTGTAGGCGCTCGGGGCAGCTCTCCAGATTCTATAACTTCTACATTCTTGTTGCTATGTAGATGGCTTTATGCTAAACTATATCCAGAAACTTCTACAAGTACAAGTCACTACGGAAAGGATGAAGAAGCTTGGCAGACCTGATCAATCGCAAGGTCATCAACACGACCTTGTCAAAGGACAATGCGGAGAAGCTGCGCACGCTGTCGAAGCGCAAGGGCATTCCGCAGACGCGTGTCCTGGACCGCGCCGTCGATACGCTCTATCAGAAGGAAGAGGCTTCCATGGAGGGAGCGGCGAAGCACAAGGGCATTGCCATCTGCATCGCCAACAACAAGGGGGGCGTGGGCAAGACGACCTCGACGGCGGCATTTGCTGACCTCCTGTCGAAGCGCGGCAAGCACGTGCTCGTCATCGATGCGGACCCGCAGGGCAATCTCTCGGGACGCTTTGGCTACAGTGCAGACAGCCCGGAGCAGGCCATCCCGAATTACCTCGGCTCGCTGATTGAGGACCGCTTCCGCGGCACGGAGCATCAGCCGCTCGGCTACTTCATCAACCATCTCGATGAGTTCCCGCGCATCGACATCATCTACTCGGACATTCGTCTCGATGGAGTCTACACGCTGCTGACGACGGACAGCATCGCGAGTGCGACGATGTTCCGCAAGCTGCTCGCGGAGATCCGCTCACTCGACAAGTACGACTACATCCTCATCGATGCGCGCCCGGCCGTCAACAATGAAGTGTCCTCCATCTTCATCGGCAGTGACTACGTGATCATCCCGGTAGAAGCCAGCTGGGACTCGATCGTCGGCGCCAACACGATTTACCAGTTCATGGCCAAGAGCCGTGAGCTCAATCCGGCGCTCAAACTGCTCGGTGTCTTCTTCACAAAGGTCCAGGACCGCACGACGTCCTTCCACACGCTGCTGCCGATGGTCAAGGGCAACTGGGATAAGGACCTGTTCCAGACGAAGATTCCGCGCAACCAGGATGTCGTCAATGCGGAGAATGAGGGCTATCCGGTCACGTACCGCAAGCCGGCCTGCAAGGCATCGAAGGCCTATGTGAAACTTTTAGATGAAATGGTGGAGCGAATTGACAATGATGAGAAACAGAACGATTAACTTTGCCAAATCCGATGCGCGCCCTGAAGATATCAAGGGGACGATTGGCGTCAGCGACCGATTTGCGGACCCGAAGCTCAAGGAGGCGATTGCCGAGCAGATGCGTGCCCCGCAAGCGCCAGCAGCCCAGCTGGGGGCAGATGGCTCGCCAGCACGTGCAGAGGACACAGAAGGAACGCTGCGCACAAAGCGTGATGTGGAGGATGTCCTGACGGAAATCGCCGGCACCACAGGCCGTTTCATGCGGATCCCGCGCACGAAGCTCATGGCGACGCCAGCGGCATGGAACCCCTTCTCCCAGGTCTCGCAGGAGAAAAAAGTCCTGATGGCGGACAGCATCTACCGCACGGGCCTGCAGCAGCCGATCGTCGTCCGCAGCATCGACGAGGCCGGCAACATGTACCAGATCCTCGCAGGCAACACGCGCAACGAGATTTACGGCGTCCTCTATGAGCTCACAGGCGACGAGAAGTACGCGTCCATCGAGGCAAAGGTCTACGGCTACGGGGAGCTGACGGATGACCAGGCCCGCGAGATCGCGTCGGATACGAACTACGTGCAGCGCGCCGAGCTTTCGTCGCGCGACAAGGCGTATGCCGTCCACACTAAAGTGGAGATGCTCAAGAAGAACAAGGTTGCGGCCGTCCTGGACCGCGTGGCCGAGCAGATGAACATCCAGCGCAGCTCCGTGTTCTACTGGAACAAGGTGTTCAGCCTGATCCCGGAGTTCTATGCCTACTTCGATGAGGGACGGATCCGCCTGAAGACGGCCAGCCGCATCGCAAGCTGGCCGCCGGCCATCCAGAAAGACCTCTGGGAACGCCGCGACTTCCTGACGGATGACCTGATCCTCAAGATTCCCGCCAAGACCCCGTATGACAAGATCATCCCGCGCTTTGAAGAGCTGCTGGACATCTCAACCGCTCCGAAAAAGGAGCTGGGACACATCCAATCCATAGACGTGCAGGACCGTACCTACACCATCCAGGCCGAAGTCGACCGGCCAGACGACAGCGAAGTCGTCGTCCTCTGCGTGCCAAAGGCCAAGATGAAAGCCCTGCAGCGCAAGTACGGTGATTACCTCATCAAGTGAAATTTTGGCGGCACTGGTCAAAACGAAGAAGATGTGGTACAATCGAGACAGAAAGAGCGGCCGATGTTTGCCCGTCGGATCCGCCGTTCGTTAAAAACTTGGGACGTTCCGATTTCGCAAAAAGTCAGTTAATTGCTATTTCAGCAATGCTAGGAGCGCCGCGAGCAACTGCAAAAAAGCCAGCGCAAGGGCTGCTTTCTCGTAAGTCGTCATGGGCATCACCTCCCCTTGAACGGGGAACCGACCATCGACCGCCGAGAATAGTATGCCATGTCGCTGGCATTTTTGCATCTTATGGCGAATTCCCCACACATCTGTGTGAGGAAGCCTGAAGCCTATGAAAAATAAAGAAAAATTCACCGGGTGAATATCCTTCATTTCGTTAAAGGAAATTCATCCGGTGAATTTTTTATAAGACAGGATATATGCTGGAAGGAGACGTTATCCAGCACCTGAAATGCCCTCTGAGACCAGACACAGCCTGGCTTCGCAGGCATCGAAAAAATTGTCGGCGACCTGCGTCCCCTGAACCTGCCGTTGGCGATCATATCCTTTCAAATATTGTCCATGCTTTGCCAGATGAAGGACTCCAATTCGTTCTGGCTACTCCGTGTGAACAGGGTCTTGCACCACTCTGCATCGTTCAATTTCTGGAGCAGCAGCGCCAAGAAATCCAGATGATCGTGCTGATTCTGTGGAGCTAAACAGATGATGCAGCGGATTTCCTTGCCACTCTGCATCGTGATGGGATTCTGGAATAAGGTAAGTGCAGCAGAGCTAGCAAGGACGCCGTCTTTTGTCTTGGCATGCGCGAGCAAGACGCCTTTGCCGAGGACCATGTAATCGCCGTAGCGGGACAGCAGCGCGATGATGCGGTCAATGTAGCCCTGGACAATGAAGTGGCTATGCAGGAGTGGCTCGCATGCGTACTGGATGGCTTCTTGCCAGGCTGGTTTTGTCTTTAGCGAGGGGGTAGGAAACTCGCCGCTGCAGTAGTTCACGTATTTCAGCAGAGATGTCGATTGACTCTGTTTACTGCTGACTTTCATTCGATGGCTTTTCCTGTAGAAGTAGTCGTTGAGTCCTTTCAGCAGGCCGTTCATGTCTTCAATCTTTGCATAGTCGGATATGATATCGATGATTTCACGCACGTTCTCGCGGAGCTCCGTATTGACGGGAAAGTTCAACTCGATCAGTCGATTGTGGAGCTCCTCCCATTCCTGTGCCGTCGGCAATGGCGATATCGACAGCACCGGGCAAGTGATATCTTGAAAGTACTGTCGTGATGTTGTCGTGATCACAAGGCTGACGTCATCGAGTGGGAACTGCAGACATTCCGCCGTGCTGAGCGGTCCGGTGAAATGGACTTGTGGATAGTGATTGCGGAGTTGCAACAGTAAGAACTGTGATGTACCGATGCCACTGGAACAGACGACCAGAATCTGGCGCTGTTCTTTTGCTTCTGTCTGCGAAACCACTGCACCGCCAAAATAGGTAGCAATCAGGGCAATCTCGTCATCCGAGAAATCTGCATGCCAGAGGTACTCCTGTGATTTGACTGCTGCTTTGGTCAGATAGAACAGACTTTGATAGTCTTGTTTGATTTTTGACAGCATCGGATTTTGGTAGCGGATTCCGTTCTGCAACCGATGATATGCAGAGATGAGATGGACCGTCAATCGGTCCACCAGGCCCTTTCGATCCTGCGTGATGTCCAACCCGGACAGAGAAGCAAAGCGATTGACCAGATGCTCGGCAAAGATATGCAGGCTATCATAGAGCGCATCTTTCTGAGAAACGGAGATCACTGCCTGCTGGCGCATAATACGGCATAGATAGAGGCACTCACTCCTGTCACTTACGTTGTGGCGTGCGAGAAATTCTTTGGCCCAGTCACGAATCCGGATTTCTTCTTCGGACCATTCGATCTGCGCAAAGGATACTCTGTCTCCGTTGATGAGCCGTTGATCATACCAGGTGAGGAAGTACATCATGAAATGGTGTGCATCGTCGGTCAGGCGGCTGCCCACGAGATCCTCATAGGATTGCAGCAGAGCCGGAATATCGGTTGAATAGCTCAAAGTATAGTATCGTTCAAGTAAGTCCAAAATGGCGGCGAAGTTTTCGATAACCCATCGCCTTTTTGCCAGTTCACTCCCTTCCATGATGCGTCCGCGCGGTGTGACGCGGACTTGGAAGGGAGCTTTTTGATTGTAGGATTCCAGATGACGTATCTCCTGCAGGACGGTGTTCCGCGCGACTTGGAAAATGTCCATGAAGTCCTGGAGCGAGATTCCCGGCTCGGTGATCAGCATGTAGTCCAACAGTCTGTTCCGGTCTTCTAAATGAAGGTCTTTCAATGGGATGCGCATCTTACGCGGACGCGTCAGGACATTGTAGACGATGGGCTCTTGCTCATAGCTGCGCAAAGCATGCTTTCCCTGCTCTTCCAGATAATATCCCTGTCCCTTCTTATTCTGGATGATGGGCAACCCCTGCTCGGAAAGGGCGCGATTGACCTTCTTGATCAAATAGAGGATGCTGCGCCTGGACAGCTGCATTGCCTCCTGAAGACCTTCAATGGATATGGCGTGATTATTTTGCTGTAGCAGTGCCAACAGCTTATCGCCGTTCTTGAATGAACAAAAGGATAACATGACGTGACCTCCGGTGTATTGATAGTATCAGGATAGTTCAGTTATTGCACTTTTGTCAAATCTTTATTGCACTTGTTTGGATTGGTAATTATGTCTAAAATAGGCATTGTAATAAGGAACAAGCCTCAGTGAAAGGAGGGACTGCATGATGGAAGTATTCAATGAACAATATGTTCAGTACATCAATCAGGAGCATGTATCTTGGAAGAGCTTGATTCAGATGGCGGGTCAGCCGCTCTTGAACGATGGCTTGATTGCACAGGAGTACATCGATGAAATCATCACAACGTGCGAGGAAAAAGGGCCATACATGAACATCGGGCCGAACATCGTGCTAGCGCATGCAAGGCCGTTGCCTTCCACCAAGAAAGCTGTTATGGCGCTGCTGCTCAGCAAGCAGCCGGCAGCGTTGCTAGATGACCCGGCTCACAAAGCGCGCCTCTGGATTTTCCTGGCGACGCCAGATGATCGAAGCCACATCGAGCTGATCCAGAAGCTAGCGACCTTGCTGATGGATGCCGATCATGTACAACGCATTTTGGCAGCAACCTCGCAAGAAGAACTGCTCGCCAGTGTTCTTGCTGAATAAAGAAATCATCTATTCTATATCATTTACGTTTTAGGAGGAATCACTATGAAATTCTTATGCATTTGTCAGTCCGGTCTCGGCAGCAGCTTTATGGTCCAGATGAACATCCAGAATCTGCTCAATTCTGAAGGCGTGATAGAGGAAATCGCAGTCGAGCACGCAGATGTCGGCAGCACAACAGCCGACATGGCTGATTACTTCTTCGTCGAAAAGACGCTTGGAGATGCCGTATCCGGCTTGCCGCAGGATCGCGTTGTCCTGCTCAACAGCTTGATTGATCAGAATGAGATCAAGGATGCCGTCAACAAGATTCTCGATGACAATAACATTGCACATAACTAAGCACATAACTAAGCACATAACTAAGGGGACTCAATCGAAAGGGGGATTTCGGTTATGATACAGAATCTTTTCGTCAGTATCGTCCAGACACCAGCTTTGCTCGTCGGTTTGCTGGCTGTCCTGGGACTTATCTTACAGCATAAGAAAACCACCCAGGTCATTCAGGGAGGCATCAAGACCTTTGCAGGTTTCCTGATTCTGACTGGCGGTGCTGGCATCCTTGTCAATTCGCTGGATCCATTTGCAAAGATGTTCCAGTTCTCACTCGGTGTACAGGGCGTTGTACCGAGCAATGAAGCAGTTGTTGCCATTGCCCTGGTTGACTACGGCTCTGTGACAGCGATGATCATGTTTGTCGGCATGCTGGTCAACATCGCATTGGCGCGCTTTACGAAGTTCAAGTACATCTTCCTGACTGGCCAGGCCATGCTCTATGTTTCATGCCTGACGGCTGTCATTCTCGTCTCTGCCGGTTTCGGCAATGGTCTTTTCACGATCCTGCTCGGCGGCCTGTTCGAAGGCACGCTGCTCACCGTCACACCGGCTCTCTGCCAGCCGTTCATGCGTGTGATTACCGGTGGCGATACCGTTGCCATGGGCCATACGGGCAACATCGGCTATGCATTGGCTGGCTGGTGCGGCAAGTGGTTCGGCAATAAAGAGCACAGCACAGAAGACATCAACGTCCCGAAGAGCATGTCGTTCCTGCGTGATTCGACGGTCTCCATCACGATCGTCATGGCAATCGTCTACGTCATCCTCGCTCTGATGACGGGCCAGCAATTCGTAGAGGAAAACCTTAGCAAAGGAACGAACTACATCATCTATGCAATCGTGCAGGCCGGTACCTTCGCTGCAGGTTTCGCCGTTGTTCTGCAGGGTGTCCGCATGATCTTGGCAGAAATCGTCCCGGCCTTCCAGGGCATCGCCATGAAACTCGTGCCGAACTCCAAGCCTGCTTTGGATGTACCGATCATTTTCCCGTACGCACCGAATGCCGTTCTGCTCGGCTTCTTTGTCAGCTTCATCGTAGGCACACTCTCGATGTTCGGCATGGTTGCCCTCGGCACAGTCGTCATCATCCCAGGCGTTGTCGGTCACTTCTTCTGCGGCGCTGCCGCTGCCATCTACGGCAATGCAAAAGGCGGACGTCGCGGTGCAATCATCGGCGCTGCTGTCAACAGCCTGCTCATCAGCTGGCTCCCGCTGTTCATCCTGCCGGTCCTCGGCAACCTGAGCCTCGCAAGCTCGACCTTCGCGGATACCGATTACCTCATCCCGGGCATCATCCTCGGCAATATCGGCGCACTTGGCGAAACGGCCCTGCTCGTCGGCATCATCGGCTTCACAATCCTTGTCTGCCTGGCAAGTAAGCTCATGAAAGAACCGGAGAAAGCTTAATCACATCGAATAAAACATCAGCCTTGATTCATGAGATTAAGGCTGATGTTTTCGGTAGAGCAGATAGTAAAAATTCGACGGGTGAATTTCCTTTACTGTAATGAAGGAAATTCACCCGTCGAATTTTTTGCTGTTTTATGCAACTATCCTTATCAAAATGTACCGTAAAACCCCGTCCCTTCAGGGCTGGGGATATAAGGCGCGTCCGCCGAATTTACGTAAGTAATTGAAGGCGGACAGTTACTTCAAGTATTGTATTAGTTAGATATATGTAGTATAATACAAGTATGGACAGAGTATATCATTCAAACCACAATATCGTGTATTCCTGTAAGTATCACATCGTATTCTGCCCCAAATATCGTCGAAAAGTGCTCGTGAATGGCGTGGACGTGAGATTGAAGGAGCTCATACATTCCATTGCTGACGAAAATAACTTTGACGTCATCGAAATGGAAATCATGCCAGACCATGTGCACCTGCTGCTTGAGGTTGACCCACAATTTGGTATCCACAAAGCGGTAAAGACAATCAAGGGCAAAACATCAAGGATACTTCGGCAAGAATTTCATTGGCTGACAACAAAACTGCCAACACTTTGGACAAATTCGTATTTCTGCTCGACAGTTGGCGGTGCGCCGCTTGAGATTGTCAGGCAGTATATCGAGAGCCAGAAAACATCGCAAAGGAAGTGAGTGCATGGAAACGTACACGCTCGGCTATAAGTTCCGCATCTATCCGAGTAAGACGCAGGAAATCCTCATCCACCGTACACTTGGTTGTGTCCGCTTCGTGTTCAACCACTTCCTGGCTGTCAGGCGCGACGAATGGAAGGTGAACCGCAATCCGCTGACCTACGTCAAGACGAGTAGGCTGCTCACCGACCTGAAGAAACGTGAGGAAACCGCGTGGCTTTCTGAGGTTGACAGTATGGCGTTGCAGGAAGCCCTGCGTGATCTTGACCATGCCTATGAGAATTTCTTTGCAAAGCGGGCAAGATACCCACGCTTCAAATCAAAGCGCAGCCACAGCCAGTCTTACCGGACGCGCAACCAGAGCGGCGGCATCCGTATCGAAGGCAATCGGATCAAGCTGCCGAAGGTCGGCTTTGTGAAAATCAAGCAGAGTCGGGAGTTCGTGGGCAGGATTCTGAATGCCACGGTCCGCCGTGCGGCGTCAGGGAAATACTTCATTTCCCTTTGCGTTGAAACGGAAAAAGAATCCTTACTCCGGCCGAACGGTGGTAAGCAGATCGGTATCGACGTAGGGTTAAGGGCATTCTGCTCGGACAGCGACGGCAACGTGACGCAATCCCCACGCCCGCTGAAGAAGCTCCAACGCAAGCTCTGCCGAGAGCAGCGCCGCTTTTCCCGCAAGTTGCCGAAGTCCATGAACCGAGACAAGGCGCGTGTTCGTGTTGCTCGTGTGCATGAACGCATCGCAAACATCCGCAGGGACTTCCTGCATAAGTTGTCCACACAGCTTGCCCGTGAAAACCAAACGGTTGCCGTGGAACACCTGAATGTCAAGGGAATGCTGCGAAATCACAAACTCGCGAAATCCGTTTCCGATGCAAGTTGGAGCGAGTTCTTCCGCCAGCTCACATACAAGACGGAACTGCACGGTGGCGAACTGCTCAAGGTCGATACGTTCTACCCGTCGAGTCAGACATGCTCTGCTTGTGGCTATCAGAACCCACTGACAAAGGATTTGAGTGTTCGCGAATGGGATTGCCCGAAGTGTGGAACGCATCACGACAGAGATGTGAATGCTGCAAAGAACATCCTGTGCAAGGCTTTGGAAGATAAATCCACAGTGGCATAAACTGGAATAAAGTGTACCGTGGGGCACACGGGAATTCACGCTTGGGGAAATCGTGTAAGACGCCAATTCTTCGGAGGCGGCGCAGTGGTTGTCGAACCAGGAATCCCCTGCCTTCAGGCATGGGGAGTGTCAAAGTAGCTACCGTCGTGCTTGGTGTGACCGACAGGTGTGGTTGCCCCAAGAGTATCTCACACGTCCAACTGCGTATCTAGTCAGCCCTGATTCGGGTTCCAGCTGCTGGCACCCAATGGCTCAATCGGATGCGAATCGCTGAACGGAGCTCCGCAGTTCGGGCAACCTTTGTCCTCACCGCAGCTGTCGCAGTAGAGCGTACCGCAATTGCTGCACTCGTATAAGAGTTCCTTCTGTTCTTCCTTCTCCTGTGCGCCGCAGTAGCTGCAGTCATCCTGCAGGACAAATGCATTCTTGTCAGCCATGGTGATCACATTCCTTTCTTTTGCTCGGGTGACTTCTGTTCCTTGTATCTTTCATCCATCTTCCCGAGATTCCTGCTTGTTTTGCCTATTACAGTTATCAGTATACGGATTTGCCGCTGCCATTTCTGTTACTACTGTTACAAAATCAGAATGCACATCATCAAAAAAGGATTATGGAACATATATGACGAAATTTTATTTTAGAAACGCGATAGGATGAACCAAACAGCAAGACAGCAAGACATAGAAAGGATTGGTGATTCATATGATGGGAGCAATCATCGGGGACATTGTCGGTTCGCGGTTTGAGTGGCACAATTACCGCCACAAGGATTTCACGTTATTCCATCCGAAGTGCCGTCCGACGGATGACAGCATCATGACGCTCGCGGTGGCGGAGGCGATCCTCATGGCGCGGCCGGGGTATGAGAATCTCGCGGAGCAGGCGGTGGCGGCGATGCAGGAGCTCGGGCGCAAGTACCCGAAGGCGGGCTACGGTCGCGGCTTCCGGGCTTGGCTGCAGAGCGAGCATCCGGCGCCCTACAACAGCTTTGGCAATGGCTCGGCCATGCGCGTGAGTCCGGCTGGCTTCGCGGCACGCACAGAAGATGAGGCCAAGGCTCTCTCGTTCGCGGTCACGGCGGTGACGCACAACCACCCGGAGGGCATCAAGGGTGCCGAGGTGGTAGCCGTCCTGATTTACCATGCCCGCCAAGGCATGGCGATGAAGGAGCTGCACGAGCTCGCACAGGATCGCTACTACCCGCTGGACTTCACGCTCGACGAGATCCGGCCGACGTACGAGTTCAGCTCCTCGTGCCAGGGCTCCGTCCCGCAGGCGCTCGTCGCTTTCTTCTCCTCGACGGACTTCGAGGACGCCATCCGCAATGCCATCTCGATCGGCGGCGACAGCGATACCATCGCCGCCATCGCTGGCAGCCTCGCCGAGGCCCACTACGGCATCCCCAAGGATTTGCGCGAAGCTGCCATGCAGCGCCTCGACACGCCATTGCAGGAGATCGTGACAGCCTTTGAAGCAGCCTTCCCGGCATGAGAGCAGCGTCTATTCCATGCAGTTTTCATACAGATTCTGTATAATAAACAAAAATTTGTTCTATCCAAATGCATAAAAAGGGAGATGATCATGATGAAAAAATGGATTCCTTCACTGGCTGCAGGTGCTGTCCTGACGATGAGCACCTCAATCTGCGCGGCGGCTGTCCCGTCGTCGGCACTCGTTGCCGGTGGGATTGAATACGGAGCTTCGGCGGACTATGTCCGGCAGGTGTACGGCACGCCGACAGAGGTGGAGACAAAGCACCATACGCTCTGGAACGGCGAGGTCACGGAATACGAGTACGGCGATTCCTTTGAATTGAAGTTCGTAGACGGCTACGCACGCCACATCGAGATCTCCCGCCACAATGGCATCAAGACCGCCGCAGGCATCGAAGTCGGCTCCACCCTTGACGCCGTGAAGGCCGCCTACGGCGAGCCCGACAAAATCCGCGGGGACAAGTACATCTACTACTGCGACGAAGACAAGAGCATCGGCCTCGTCTTCGAGATTGAGAATAACCGAGTCGACGAGATTGAGATGGGCTATCTGGGCTGACAAATCAAAATCCATAACACAAAATAGGCACGTGCTACAGCTTTTTCTGTAGCACGTGCCTATTTTTCAGTCTTGATAATGGTTCCTGCACTGGATGATTTCTATGCGGCCATCCAAGATTCGATAGACTCATCCCATGCTTCCTCGTCCCAACATACTATCATTTGCTACTCTCAGCCTCAGTCGGATCATGAACAACAAATTTCCCAGCATCCATGCGCTCTGCAGCTGCACAAAGATGACGCTGGTTTGTCTCGCTATAAAATGGATCTCCCGCAGTGACGCGGAACGGGATGGCGCGATCTTTAACCAAGCGTTTCGTAAAGATAGTAACAGCCGCCGACATCGTAAGGCCCATCTCCTCACAGATGGCTTCCGCCTGGCGCTTCAAGTCGGCATCAATACGGATGGTCATCGTTGCATTCGTAGCCATATTTATCACCTTCTTTTACCTTTATTATACTACATTGTATAAACATTGTATAGCAATTATTTTATTTGAGTTGAAAATCATCGAAATACATTATGATGCATCCATCTTTTCTTTCTATCATGATGGTACACCGCTAAATTTCTCTCAAGAGATTCTTTCTGTAGCAGATGTTACAGAAGGAACGCTCATCCTCTCGTATACTGAAGATGTTCCAAGAACGAAGAACCAAGAACAACGGGTTGGACAACCCCTGTAACGACACGAATAGCACAAATAGCAAAGGAAGCGATAGTATGATCACGAAGGATATGACACTCGCGGATGTTGTCAAGGCGCATCCGAACACGATTGGGTTCCTCAACGGCCTGCATCTCGACTACTGCTGCGGCGGTCACGAGGCCATCTCGATTGCCATCCGCGAGAAAGGCATGGACGTCGAGAAGTTCCTCGCGGAGCTCAACGAAGTCGCGGCCCGTCCGACGGCGGCGAAGGATGTGCACGCGGACATCGAGTCGTTCAAGGACCTCAAGGTCACGGAGATGCTCGATGACCTCGAGGCGACGCACCATGTCACGGACCGCCGCCTCATGGCCGAGACGGAGGATCTTCTCAACAAGATCCTCATCGTCCACTACCCGCATCACGGCGAGATGCTCACGCGCCTCCACCACCTCTACGCGGGCCTCAAGGCCGAGCTCGAAGAGCACTTCGCCAAGGAAGAGCAGCTCGTCTTCCCATTGATGCGCCAGCATCCGCACCCGGACAAAGAGACGCTCGACCTCGTCCAGCAGCTCGAGGACGAGCACACGGGCGCAGGCGACGTCATCAAGGAAATCCAGCAACTCACAAACAACTTCACGCCGCCTGAGGACGCCTGCCCGACGTTCCGCCACACCTACGCAACAATGGAAGCCCTCTTCGATGACATCTTCATCCACATCTTCAAAGAGAATTCCATTGCCTTCCCCGAGTACGCCGAACAGCAGTGATACAGTCGCCCATCCGGAAAAGTCCAGTACTGGACTTTTGGGACGGGCGACTCGCATCTAAAGGCGCATGTCGGACCTTCTGGCAGTCGGACGCATCGGATTCTGAGAAAAAAGTTGCCTCTTTTCAGCTGATTTCCTTTTGGACGTCGTATGCTCAAGATAAACAAAGAGATGCCGTAAGGCTCAACTAGCAACGATCGCCATCGCCAATCCTTCGACTCGTCCGATTGACTGATTGTCCGATTGATTGGAGGGAATATCATGAAATCGTTCTTTCAGAAACTGAATGCCAATAAATCCAAGAAACTCGCCATCGCCCTGGCCGTCGCGCTGTCGGCGGCGACATTCGCGGGCTGCTCGCTCGGCTCTTCGACGACTCCGGCCAAGAGCTCGTCGAGCAACGCCCAGCAGACGCAGCAGGCCAACCTCGACAACCTCTCCGACGCGCGCAACACGCCGACCGTCCGCGCCGCCGCAACCGTCGGACCGTCCGTCGTCGGCATCACCAACAAGGCCGTCGCGCGCGACTTCTTCAACAACCCAGTCGAGAGCCAGGGCGTCGGCTCCGGCGTCATCTTCAAGAACGACGGCGGCAAGAGCTACATCGTGACGAACAACCACGTCGTCGACGGCGCGAGCGAGCTCATCGTCTCCCTCTCTGACGGCCGCAGCCTGCCGGGCAAGCTCGTCGGTGCTGATGCGCTCACGGACCTCGCCGTCGTACAGGTCGATGACGGCAACCTGCCGACAGCCGACTTCGGCGACTCCGACGCGACGGTCGTCGGCGAGTCCGTCATTGCCATCGGCAACCCGATGGGCCTTGAGTTCCAGGGCAGCGTGACGAGCGGCGTTGTCAGCGCCCTCAACCGCACGCTCGGCGACGGTGACGCGCGCATCAAGCTCGTGCAGACCGACGCCGCCATCAACCCGGGCAACTCCGGCGGCGCGCTCGTCAACATGGACGGCAAGGTCATCGGCATCAACAGTGCCAAGATTGTCGCCAACGGCGTCGAGGGCATCGGCCTCGCCATCCCGTCGAACGCCGTGCAGAATGTCATCTCCGCCATCATGGAGAAAGGCTACGTGCCGCGCCCGTACCTCGGCGTCTCCATCTTTGACCAGCAGAGCGCCGCGCGCTACGGCTACCAGCTGAACCTCAAGAAAGGCGTCTACCTCTTCCAGGTCGTCCCCGGCGGCCCGGCCAGCAAGGCTGGCCTGCATAAGGGTGATGTCATCACCGCCATCGATGGCGATGAGATCAAGGGCGTCTCCGACCTGCGCGCCAAGATTGCCGAGCACAGCGTCGGCGACAAGATTGAATTGACCGTCCAGCGCGGCAACCAGGAGCGCAAGGCCAGCCTGACGCTTGAAGAGATGCCGCAGGATAATCGCTAATAATCGCTAATAAGAGACATTCCCATACATCTCCCGGTCGGGCGCAGCGACTCCCCCTCGCGGCGCCCGACTCCATCCCCAGAGACAAAGAGGCCCGACTCGCCATCCCCCGGCGAATCGGGTCTCTCTTTTATTTATTGTGATTGCGCCAACAGTCGACAGGCCGACTGCTGTGCGCCCCATCCGTCGACAGGCGCCACTCCGGCCATCGACGGTCAGCAGTCGGACACAAGACCATCAGCTGGCCGTCGGACGGTTGGCGTGCAGGAAGTCGATGTAGTCGTAGCCCCACGCCTCAATGCTCGCGAGCACCGACTCGAACTTCCTCCCGATCTCCGTCAGGCTGTACTCCACGCGCGGCGGCACCTCCGCATAGACCGTGCGACTCACGATGCCCTCGCGCTCGAGCGACTTGAGCTGCGACGACAGTGTCGCATGTGTGATGCCCAGCTCGCGCTCGAGCTCGTTGAAGCGACGCGTGCCCTGACTCAGCTCATGCAGCACGAGAATCGCCCACTTCCCCTGCAGGATCTTCTGCGACGTCACGAACGGGCAGATGCCAAATAAGTCTTTCGCCATGATATTCCTCCAATACGCAAGTACTTGATACCTAGTCAAGCAAAATTACCGTTACTGAAAACTTATAAAAAGCCACATCCTGTTGATGAAAAACTGACTTTTATGTTTCGTTCCTCGTTCATCGCATCCGTTTTTGCCCTCCCGAAGGACAAGCTACTTACGTTTGATATAATGCTTCGGAGGCTTTGACATGACACTCCTTGCTCTCGCAAGGAAGTAAGTCTGTTCCCGACTAACGAATCGGTACTTATCTACATGGACTTCTTTCTATCAGCTTGCAGATGTCATTTGCTCTACGTCCCCATAACATTTGAGATTCAGTGCTGCTTGGAAGTCACGATCGATTACATTGCCACATACAGGACAAACGTACATCCTCTCCGACAGGTTCAAGTCTTTCTTTACATGGCCACAGATGACACAAGTTTTGGAACTCGGATACCATCTATCTGCTATGATAACAGATATCTTGGCCCAATGTGCCTTGTATTCAATCTGTCTGCGGAATTCATAAAGACTCTGTTCCTGGATCTTCTCGGATAAATATCGATTCTTCATCATGCCACGGATATTCAAGTCTTCGAGACATACAAAGCTTGGTTTTCGCTTTATGATTGCCGTCGTACTCTGATGCACATGGTTCTGACGAATATTTGCCAGTCTGTGATTGATCCGTAAAAGCTGTTTTTCACTTTTTATAAGGTTGCTCGTTTTGCAGTAACGATCTCCTTTCTTATTCATTTGGTATTTTCGAGATACCTGACGCTGCAACCTGCGTCTTTTCTTCTTGAGTCTTCTTATTGCACGGGTCTTGTTGATATTCCTGACCTTAGTGGCGTCAGAGAGTACCGCCAAGTCCTTAATGCCTAAATCAATGCCAATCCCTTCTGAGCGAGTATATCGACGTTTCCTATAAGCAAAAGACAGCCCGCGCAAAGGTTTCAATTTCCGAGCGGTCTGTATCCCTACCGACAGCCACCAGCGCTCCCCATCGAACGCAATCCGTGGATTCGTGTATTTCGCCAGGACAGGAATCCTATTCCTTTCGGCAAGTCGAATCCAGTTAAGCCGCTGACGGTTCTTCCGCCTGCTTCCTGCAAGGCTTTCTAGTTTGACATGTGTCTCTGTGAACTGGATCTTGACATTGTCCTGATAGAAACGGAAGTCTCCGTTCTTCTTACTCCTGAACTTGGGATGACCGTTCATGTCATAGACGGTTAAACTCTTGCCAATGCGGTTACAATGCGCAATTTTCTTTGAAGTGTACTTGATGTAGCCAGGCTGCTTCTGCTTGCGGAAGAAGTTCTTGTAGGCAATGCACAAGTCTTTGATGGCCTGCTTCGTGACGTTGTTCGATACATCCTGCAACCACTTGTTTTCCTCTGCATGGCGCAGAACCGTGAACTCTTTACGAAGCGCGCTGTCCGTCTGGATTTTGTGTCCCTCAAAGAAATGATCCATCTGCTTGTTCAGTGCCCAATTATAAGCATATCTTGCAGCACCAGCAAATTGAAATAGCTTAGTCTTCTGTTTGTTATTCGGCAACAGCTGTACTCGGATTGACTTTATCATCTGAATCATCTCCTGCCAACTCTTGAATCATCTTCTTTGCCTGATGCGCTCGTTTTCCTTGAAGTTTGCAACTGAATACTGTGATGATTTGCACCAAATCTTCCACCAGTTCCTGCTGTTCACTTTCCCGAGTCGTATCAACAATCTCGATTTTACATCCATGGATTGTGGCAATTGTTTCAAGAAGCTCAAAGCCAAAGCGTAAGAGCCTGTCCTTATAAAGGACAACAACTTTCTCGACTTGATTGACTTCTATCCTGCGAATCAGCTCTTGCAGCCCCTCCTTCGTATAATTGATTCCAGAGCCTATATCTGTGATGATTTCAAATGGATTTCCTTGCGCGTACAGGTAGGTTCTCAAATTCTCTACTTGTCGTTCAAGATCATCCTTTTGCTTGCGGCTTGATACCCTGCAATATCCGATGACTTTTCTGGGCGCGAACTGAATCCCTGTCACAGCACACAATTGCTCTTCTGAATAGTAGCGGTAGCCATTCGTCGAAGTATGATGAGGATGAAGCCGGCCGCTTCTATCCCAGTTTCTAAGAGTTTGTGGGGTGACCCCGATGATTTTAGCAAATTTATTGATTGTATAGTACTTCAATGGTATCACCTCAATACTATTTTACCAATAAATTGTTTTTTAAGCAAGGCTATTTATACTTTTTTACAACTTTATTTTGACTGTCAGCGGCCTTCTTGTCAACATTCTACACGATTTCTATAATATAGACAAGGGAGTTAGTACAGAAACGATACCTTTATAGGAAATACAACGAGAAAAGAGGAATCCCCATGAAAAAGATGCCCGCTGTTTTCGTCGGACACGGCAGCCCGATGATCGCACTCGACCACAATGAATTGACCGACACCTACAACCGCCTCGGAAAGCGCATCCTCGAGGAATTCGGCAAGCCCAAGGCTATCTTGATGATCTCCGCGCACTGGTACACCCACGGCACCCTCGTGCAGAGCGCCGCAAAGCCGCGCCAGGTCTACGACATGTACGGCTTCCCGCCGGAGCTCTACGAACTCAAGTACGAGCCGACCGGCTGCGCAGACCTCACGCGCGACGTCACGGACCTGCTCGGCGCAGACGTCGAAATCGACGACAGCTGGGGCATCGACCACGGCGCCTGGAGCATCCTCGTCCACATCTTCCCCAAGGCCGACATCCCCGTCGTCCAGCTCTCCGTCAACGGCGACATCACCGAGCACGCCGCCTACAAGCTCGGCCAAAAGCTCGCCAGCCTGCGCGAGAAGGGCTACCTCATCATGGGCAGCGGCAACGTCGTCCACAACCTGCGCCGCGTCGAATGGGAGAACGAGCACGGAAATCCCGCCGCCGACCGCTTCGATGAAGCCATAAAAGCAGCCATCGAGCAGCGCGATGACGAAGCCGTCATCGACTACCACCGCCACCCCGACGCCGACTACGCCGTCCCGACCCTCGACCACTTCCTCCCCCTCCTCTACATCCTCGGCGCCTCCAAAGGCGAGACGCCCTATATCTTCAACAACGTCCGCAACCTCGGCTCCATGGCCCTGACCGGCTACGCCTTCGGCCTTTGAGTCTACTCCTCTGGAGAAGTTGCCGAGCCTGTGAGGAGGATGAGGTTTTCCTCTTGCCGCCTCTGACAGAATGACGTATACTGAAAATGCCAAAAGAGTGTCTAATATGGCACCAAGCAAGCCCCCATCTGGAGTGATGACCGGATGGGGGCTTTGCGTTCATTGACATGTTTAAAGGAATTGATTCCAGTAGCGGAATGATAGAATCAATACGATTAAGTGCATAAAATTATATATATTGATACAAAACAAGAAGGATTTTTCAAATCTTTATCGAATTCGTAGATTTAGAGAAGTTTCCTATGATTTTTATAATAAGGGAAAGGAATGATTATCTATGAATTCACACCACTATATAGCAAAAGTTGTATCACTCTTGCTTTCTGTATGCTTGATTGCTGTAATCGCTGGTTGTGGCGGCCCCAAAAAAGTCACAAATCAACAAATGACCCTACAGTTATCGTACGGAGATCGCACTGGCAGTTATACTGGTGAAGTAAATGAACAAAATGAACCAAACGGAAAAGGAAAGTTCGTCACCAAGAACTCCCAGGGACATGAATGGATTTATGAGGGTGAATTCAAAAATGGTCATTTCGAAGGAAAAGGAAAGACTACTTGGACAAATACGAAGATTTATAACGAAGGTACATACAAAAATGATAGGTTGAATGGACAAGGAAAAGCAACATTATCGCAACACGGTAACTTAAAAGAGTATGAAGGAAATTTTGTAGCTGGAATCCCCATGAAAGCTGATTTCATTGGCTTGAATGAAGATGCCAATTATGCTGATTGGACCTATCGCGTGACATCTGTAAAGACACAAAATTCTGCTGGAAATATTCAAGCTAACGGTCAGTTTTTGATTGTTACATTAGATGAAACGAATAATGGAACTGAACCGCGCCAGCCAGGAGCAGGAGAAGTACAATATTTCTTTAAAGTGATTGATATCAGTAATGGTAAAGAATATAGACCAAATGATCAAGCAATGCTTGGAATTCGCATGGCAAACAAATCATTTAATTCTCCTTGGTATTTATCTCAGGTTAGTCCGGGAACAAGCGTCAAGGGTGTTATCTTCGCTTTCGATATCGCAAAAGATACTGACATCAGTAATCTAGTATTGCTTCCGATTGATAGTTTAGGTGATGTTTCTCCAATCAAATTGCAATAAGCATCACATCAATAAAAAGTAATCAACATATTCACAGTTTTTGATTTGCACGATAGATTTACAATCTAAGTGCAATAGATCCTAGGCAACCAAATTAAAAATTCACCACTGAAAAGTGCTATCGTTATATCCTTTCCGATAGCGCTTTTTGTTTGGGTACTTACTATTATGATTGTTGCAGATACGAAGACAGTCATGGATTAGCAGTGAGATGTTGGCAGAGCGGCAGGAGTTCTTCGAGCTTGGCGACGATGCGGTGCTGCTCGGCAAGTGGAGGGATAGCAATAAGGATACTATTCATTCTTGCCTGATTCATTTTAGGTTGAGCTGTTCCTGTAACATAAGCAGCTAAATTAATTGCATTCATGTAAAATGTCATGTATTTCATATCGATTCCATTTGGAAAGTCAATCACATGCGCATGATTATTGACCCAATATTTACCACGAGCAATAAAAGCAATTGGCTTTGTCCTAGCTAACAAATTTGCTCCATCTTCACCAATAAGCATCAATGGTCTGTCAAAAAGATATTGATCAACTTTATCTATGATGCCAGAGGCTCCGTAATAGTCATAGATTTTATCTAATTTTCTTCGTTGCGTTACAGACAATGGTATGCGTTCACTATCCATGTTAATGCTGATATCACCAAATCTAGCCCACTCCCAGCTGTCGGGGATATCGAAGGGCTTTTCGTCGTCGGTGATGGCGGGCAGTGGCTTGGTTTTCTTGATTTTCTTTTCTTTGATGAGCTGCGCTTTCTCGGCGCGAATCTTGACGAGTAGGTCTTTGGCCGTGCCTTCTTCCTTGCGCTGCGGCACGAGTTTGCCTTCGATGGCGTACTGGAGCAGGCTCTTTTTCATGGCGTCGGGGAAGCGCTGCTCGATGGTGCGGAGCTTGGTCTGGGCTTTGTCGTAGGCGTCGATATCGGGCTGGAGTTCCGCTACCCTGTCAAGGATGCGCTGTGATTCAGCTAATGGCGGCATGGGGATCGGCATGATTGAAAAATCTTCAAAGCGTAAGCTGTCGACTGTCGTAACTTGTTTGCGAAACTGCTTTAAAATATACGGCGACAAACCTTTCAGACACAAAAAAAGATACATTGAGAGTCTTTCATCATAAATCTGAAAGGCTTTTATGTCCTGGTTGATTGTTCCCGGAGCCTTGAGCAATGATACCGGGAATAGTCGCTTCAGTATGCCACTTCGTACAACCATCAATAGTGTTCCTACTGGATATAGCTGTAACCCCTTAGCAGCTTCTTCTGAAATCAATATCTGCGACTTGCTAAGATAGTCCGACTTGATATCTTTCGAGGTGAACCAATTGACTATTCCATTTTCCCAATTGGACGGAACTTGTTTCGATGGTGTTTTTCCACTGCTGAATTGGCCTAAATCCTTCAGCCTCACCCACTCCCAGCTATCGGGGATATCAAATGGCTTTTCCGCGTCCGTTATCTCTGGCAGTGGCTTGCTCTTCTTGATTTTCTTTTCTTTGATGAGCCGTGCTTTTTCGGAGCGGATTTCGGCCAAGAGCTCTTTCGCCGTGCCCTCTTCCTTGAGCTGTGGCACGAGTTTGCCTTCGATGGCGCGCTGGAGGATGCTGCTTTTTAGGTCTTGTGCGTTCATGCGTTTTCCTCCAGTTTGGCGGTGATGCGGGCGAGGATTTTGTCGATATCGTCGTTGAGGGATTTGCGCTGTTCCTGATACTTCTGGATGAGCTCCATGGGCTCGAGGATCTCTTCTTCTTCGTGCGGGAAACCGCAGAGGTCGAGGTTGTAGCCGCCTGCGGCGATCTCGTCGGCGGTGTAGCACTTGGCCTTGGGAAAGTCGCCCTCGAGGATTTCCTGACGGTCGTCCCACCAGGCTTTGACGGGGTCGAAGTGCTCGAGGCGCATGGGCTTTGTCTTGCTGAAGTGCTTGTAGCCCTCGGGCATGTCGAGGCGATAGAACCATGTCTTCTCGGTCGGGTGGGTGCGGTCGAAGAAGAGGATGTTCGTCGTGATGCTCGTGTAGGGCGCGAAGACGCTGCCGGGCAGTCTTATGATAGTGTGCAGGTCGCACTCGGCCATGAGCTTCTTCTTGATGTTGACTTTCGTATTGTCGGTGCCGAAGAGGAAGCCGTCGGGCAGGACGACAGCCGCGCGGCCATTCGCTTTGAGGCGGTAGAGGATAACGCTCATGAAGAGGTCGGCCGTCTCGCTGTCTGCGAGGTCGTCGGGGAAGTGGCTCATGACGTCTTTCTTCTCGCTGCCGCCGTACGGCGGATTCATGAGGATTTTGTCGAATTTGTCGCACTCCGTGTAGTCGAGGACGTCGTGGAGCAGGCTGTTGCCGTGGTCGATGTTGGGGTTGTCGATGCCGTGCAGCAAGAGGTTCGTGATGGCGAGCATGTAAGGGAACTGCTTCTTCTCGATACCGTAGACGGAGTCGTTCCAGAGTGCCTGGTCGTCCGGCGTCCTGATCTGCTTCTCGAGCTCGCGCAGCCAGCTGACGAGGAAGCCGCCGGTGCCGCAGGCGAAATCGGCCATCTGCTCGCCGAGATGCGGCTCGATGCGGTCGGCCATGAAGTCGGTGACGGCGCGCGGCGTGTAGAATTCACCGGCGCGGCCTGCCGACTGGAGTTCCTTGAGGATCGTCTCGTAGATGTCGCCGAGGGCGTGCATATCGTCGTAGCTCTCGAGGTCGATGGCGTCGATGACGTTGATGACCTGGCGCAGCAGCACGCCGTCCTTCATGTACTGGTTCGTCTCCTCGAACATCGTCTTGACAATGCGCTTCTTCTTGGGCATGTCAGGGGTAATCGGGAGATTCTTGAGTGTGCTGAAGAGCTCCGTGACGAAGTCCAAGAGCTCTTCGCCCGTGCGGGCCGTGCCGCTGCCGTCGTCGTGGGCCCAGTTCCGCCAGCGGTAGGGCTCGGGGATGATGGATTGGTAGTCATCTTCATCCATTTCCCAGTCCTCTTCCTTGGCGTCGTAGACCTTGAGGAAGAGCGCCCAGATAATCTGCTCGATGCGCTGGGCGTCGCCGTTGATGCCGGGGTCGTTGCGCATGATGTCCTGAAGCCTTTTGACGAGTCCGCCTAGATTTGTTGCCATGTTGTGTTAACCTGCCTTGTATAGTTCTTGTTCGAGGGCGCGCACGGCTTCTTCATAGCCTTTCTTGCCGTTGAAGAGCTTGCCGATGCGCCCCGGGGTGCCGAATTTCTGGAAGTCTTTCATGCGCAGCACGTCCGCCTTCTCGATGTTCTTGATGCCGAGGTCCTTGTAGCTCTCGAGCAGTGTCTCGAGGACCTCGCGCGCTGCACCGCTGTAGCGGCTCAAGAAGTCGCGGCGCTTGACGCCCTCGGCGCGCTCGCGGCGCGTCAGGGGCTTCTGGTCGTAGGCGACGTGGCAGATGAAGTCGAAGTCGTCGACGTCGTCCATCTTCATCGCCTGCTTGAGCTTGTCGAGGTCGACGCCGCGCTTCGCGAGCACATCGGCGATGGCCTGCTTCTTCTCGGCGGCGTTCCACTCGTGGATGAAGGCATGGAGGTCGCCGAACTGGCCGAGGATGTTCTCCTTGGTGTAGTCGATGATGTTCTCCTGCTTCAGGAGCTTGCCGCCTGCGTCGTAGACGGCAATCGTCTCCTGCACGGTGTAGACCTTGCAGCCGTCGGCGCGCACAAAGGGCTTGGGCGCAGGGTCGCCGCCACCACCGCCACCGCCGGGGCCGTCGCCAGTCGGCTTGCCGTCTCCTCCCTCGCCCGACTCAAAGCCCGGGTCCTCGATGATGGGGCCGTCCCAGTCGGGGTCGGCGAAGAGTCGCGTGACGCCGCGGAAGTCCATGATGACGAAGCTGCGCTTGCCCTCATCGTAGCGCAGGCGCGTGCCGCGGCCGATGATCTGCTTGAACATCGTCATCGAGGTGATGTTCTCGTCGAGCGCGATGAGCCGCACCATCTTGCAGTCGACACCGGTCGAGAGCAGCTGCGACGTCGTTGCGATGACGGGCGTCGGCGAGGCGACGGAGATGAAGTAGTCGAGCTGGCTCTTGCCGTAGGGGTCGCTGCCCGTGATGCGCACGACGTAGTTCGGATACTTCTGCATCATGTCGTTGTTCTGCTGGGCCAGGGCATGGCGCATGCGCTCGGCGGCGGCCTCGTCGGCGCAGAAGACGATGGTCTTGGCCATGCGGTCGGTGTGGCGCAGGTAGTAGGTGATGCGCGCAGCGACTTCGCGGATGCGGTCTTCGAGGACGATATTGTAGTCGTAGTCGGTGTTATTGTAGATGCGGTCCTCGATTTCCTTGCCGAAGAAGTCGAGCTGGCCCTTGCACGGACACCAGCCATTGCCGATGTTCGTCTGCACGTTGATGACGCGGAACGGCGCGAGGAAGCCGTCGTCGATGCCCTGCCGCAGACTGTAGGTGTAGACGGGATCACCGAAGTAATCGATGTTCGAGACGTAGGCCGTCTCTTTCGGCGTGGCCGTCATGCCGATCTGGACAGCCGCGTTGAAGTAGTCGAGGATCTTGCGCCACCGACTGTCGGCCTTGGCCGAGCCGCGGTGACACTCGTCGACGACGATGAGGTCGAAGAAGTCAGGCCGGAAAAGTTAGCGGAAGCGCTCCTCGTCGTTCTCGCCGAAGAGCTGCTGGTAGAGCGAGAAGTAGACCTCGTACGATGTGATCGTCGTGCGGTCGTCGGCCGCGTAGTTGACCTTGTGGATGACGCTGGCGAGCGGCCGGAAATCCTGCTGGATGGACTGGTCGACGAGGATGTTGCGGTCAGCCAGGTAGAGGATCTTCTTCCCGAGGCCCGCCTTGCGCAGCCGGTAGATGATCTGGAAGGCCGTGTACGTCTTGCCCGTGCCCGTCGCCATGACGAGCAACAGGCGGGTCTTCCCGCGGGCAATCGCATCGAGCGTACGGTCGACGGCGACTTGCTGATAGTAGCGCGGCGCAAACGTGTCCTCCGACACATAGAAGGGCTGCTCGAGGACCTTGACCTGCGCATCCGTCAGATGGCCCTCTTCCTTGAGGAGCGCGATGAGCTCCGCCGGACTCGGGAACGCGTCGAGCGGCAGCTCGCGCTCGACACCCGTCAGATAGTCGAACTCTGTAAAAGCGTCGCCGTTCGAACTGTAGGCGAATTTGACGTCCATCATCTCGGCATACGCCTTGGCCTGCTGCAGGCCGTAAGAGACAGTGTGCTTGTTGTCTTTCGCCTCGACGATCGCCAGCGGATGGCCCGACTGCGTGTAGAGTACATAGTCGGCAAACTTCGGCCGCTCGCGCACCTCCAGATTCCCCCGGATATTGACCCGCCCCGCCGTGATCGGCAGCTCCATGCGGATGTCCGACGGATTCCAGACCCGCTCCAGCGCCGGCGTGATGTAGCGATGCTTGATATCCTCCTCCGACAAGAGAGACTTGTCCGTTTCCATATGATCACCACCAAACCATTCGTAATGTCTTAGATTTATTATAGCATCATTTGTGGAACAGCTGTAGTAGTCGGACACATCTTGATCCGTCGGACTGTCCCAAATCGCGACTGAGTCACAAGACAGATTTGACCCGCTGTGGTAGAATACAATCCAGGAGAGCTTTCATTGCTAGCGATGAAAACGAAAGGAAGCCCCGGTTGAGCAGAACCGGGGCTTCTTTTGGTGTTGAGAAAAATTTTCGCATATGCTCTTGATATTCATTATCAGTTATGCTATATTATCTATAGGCTTTCGTTAGCACCTCGATATGAGGCGCAAAGCTCTCCTAAGATATAATACACAGCAAAGATACCGGCGTACTGCTCATGCGCCGGTATCTTTGTGTCTATGTGGCTTTTACTTGTCACCGGATTGGGCATTGGCTTATAATAATAAGTGAGAAAAACAATTCAAGAGGGGGCATGCCAATGGACAAGACGAATCGAACGGATGCGCTGAAGGCCTGGGAGGATCTGACCATCGCGGACAATTTCATCTTCCAGAAGGTCATGCGCAAGAAGCGGCTCTGCAAGCGACTGATTGAGAATATCCTGAACATCAAGATCCGCAAGATCACATTCCCGGAGACAGAGAAGGATATCCACGTGCGCCGCGACAGCAAGAGTGTACGGCTCGATGTCTACGTCGAAGATGAGCAGGGCACGCTCTACGACATTGAAATGCAGACGACAGATTACGCGACCCCGGACGAACTGCCGAAGCGCACGCGCTACTATCAGGCGATGATGGACATGGACGTGCTGAACAAGGGTGAGCTCTACACGAAGCTGCGCCGGACGTACATCATCTTCATCTGCACGTTCGACCCATTCGACCGAGGACGAAGCCTCTACACGTTCCGTGAGACGTGCCAGGAAGAGCCTGCATTCCTGATGGGCGATGAGACAGCCAAGATCTTCTTGAACAGCAAGGGCAGCCGCGAGGGCATCAACCATGACCTCGCCGCATTCCTCGACTACATCGAGGGCAAATCCCCGCAGGGAAAATTTACCGAGAGTATCGCTGATGCGGTAGAAGCAGCGAAAGAGAACAAAGAAATGAAGGTGGAGTATATGACGTTTTTCATGGAATTGCGCCGCCGTGAAGAAAAAGGCCGTGAGGAAGGACGCGCTGAAGGCCGAGCCGAAGGACGTGCCGAAGGACGTGCCGAAGGACGTGCCGAGGGACGCGCTGAAGGACGCGCTGAAGGGCTTGCCGAAGGGGAAGCAAAAGGCACGATAAAAGGCAAGGCAGAGGGCCGCTGGACTACGCTGGTGGAACTCGTGCATGACGGTCTCCTCACGGTGAAAGAGGCGGCGAAGCGGGCAGGCATGTCGGAAGAGGCATTCCGCAAGCTGGCCATGCATTGAGGGATGCTGATGCATATGTAAAAGCAGCGAAAGAGAACAAAAATGAAGGTGGAGTATATGACGTTTTTCATGGAATTGCGCCGCCGTGAAGAAAAAGGCCGTGAAGAAGGACGCGCCGAGGGACGAGCTGAAGGACGAGCCGAAGGACGTGCGGAAGGACGAGCCGAAGGTCGAGCTGAGGGACGTGCTGAAGGGCTTGCCGAAGGGGAAGCAAAAGGCACGATAAAAGGTAAGGCAGAGGCATTGATGGGACTCGTGCATGATGGCCTCCTCACGATGAAAGAAGCGGCGAAGCGGGCAGGCATGACGGAAGAGGCTTTCCGCAAGCTGGCCATGCATTGAGGGATGCTGATGCATATGTAAAAGCAGCGAAAGAGAATAAAAAATGAAGGTGGAGTACATGACGTTCTACATGGAATTGCGCCGCCGTGAAGAAAAAGGCCGTGAAGAAGGACGCGCCGAGGGACAAGCTGAAGGACGAGCCGAGGGACGAGCTGAAGGCCGAGCCGAGGGGCGTGCTGAAGGGCTTGCCGAAGGGGCGATAAAGGGTAAGGCAGAGGCGTTGATGGGACTCGTGCATGACGGTCTCCTCACAATGAAAGAAGCGGCGAAGCGGGCAGGCATGACGGAAGAGGCTTTCCGCAAGCTGGCCATGCATTGAGGGATGCTGATGCATATGTAAAAGCAGCGAAAGAGAATAAAAAATGAAGGTGGAGTACATGACGTTCTACATGGAATTGCGCCGCCGTGAAGAAAAAGGCCGTGAAGAAGGCCTTAAAGAGGGAAAAGCAGAAGGCCGTTGGGCTACATTGGTGGAGCTCGTGCATGACGGTCTCCTCACGGTGAAAGAGGCGGCGAAGCGGGCAGGCATGTCGGAAGAGGCGTTCCGCAAGCTGGTGACGCACTGATTGGGCTGCATCCGGCGCCTGCGACAGTCCAACGGTGAACTTTGCAGGCGAAAACATCACATTTCCGCCTGAACAGCGACTGAGTCACAAGACAAACTTGACCCGCTGTGGTAGAATACAATCCAGGAGAGCTTTCATTGCTAGCGATGAAAACGAAAGGAAGCCCCGGTTGAGCAGAACCGGGGCTTCCTTTGGTGTTGAGAAGAATTTTCATCTATGTTATTGATATCAATTCTCAGTTATGCTATATTATCTATAGGCTTTCGTTAGCACCTCGATATGAGGCGCAAAGCTCTCCTAAGATATAATACACAGCAAAGATACCGGCGTACTGCTCATGCGCCGGTATCTTTGTGTCTATGTGGCTTTTACTTGTCACCGGATTGGGCATTGGCTTATAATAATAAGTGAGAAAAACGATTCAAGAGGGGGCATGCCAATGGACAAGACGAATCGAACAGATGCGCTGAAGGCCTGGGAGGATCTGACCATCGCGGACAATTTCATCTTCCAGAAGGTCATGCGCAAAAAGCGGCTCTGCAAGCGGTTGATCGAGAATATCTTGAACATCAAGATCCGCAAGATCACCTTCCCGGAGACAGAGAAGGATATCCACGTGCGCCGCGACAGCAAGAGTGTACGGCTCGATGTCTACGTCGAAGATGAGCAGGGCACGCTCTATGACATCGAGATGCAGACGACAGACTACGCGACTCCGGACGAACTGCCGAAGCACACGCGCTACTATCAGGCGATGATGGACATGGACGTGCTGAACAAAGGTGAGCTCTACACGAAGCTGCGCCGGACGTACATCATCTTCATCTGCACGTTCGACCCATTCGACCGAGGGCGAAGCCTCTACACGTTCCGTGAGACGTGCCAGGAAGAGCCTGCATTCCTGATGGGCGATGAGACAGCCAAGATCTTCTTGAACAGCAAGGGCAGCCGCGAGGGCATCAACCATGACCTCGCCGCATTCCTCGACTACATCGAGGGCAAATCCCCGCAGGGAAAATTTACCGAGAGTATCGCTGATGCGGTAGAAGCAGCGAAAGAGAACAAAGAAATGAAGGTGGAGTATATGACGTTTTTCATGGAATTGCGCCGCCGTGAAGAAAAAGGCCGTGAGGAAGGACGCGCTGAAGGACGTGCCGAAGGACGTGCCGAAGGACGTGCCGAGGGACGCGCTGAAGGGCTTGCCGAAGGGGCGATAAAGGGTAAGGCAGAGGCATTGATGGGACTCGTGCATGATGGCCTCCTCACGATGAAAGAAGCGGCGAAGCGGGCAGGCATGACGGAAGAGGCGTTCCGCAAGCTGGCCATGCATTGATGGATGCTGATGCATATGTAGAAGCAGCGAAAGAGAACAAAAATGAAGGTGGAGTATATGACGTTTTTCATGGAATTGCGCCGCCGTGAAGAGAAAGGCCGTGAGGAAGGACGCGCCGAAGGCCGAGCCGAAGGACGTTGGGTTACATTGGTGGAACTCGTGCATGACGGCCTTCTCACGGTGAAAGAGGCGGCGAAGCGGGCAGGCATGTCGGAAGAGGCGTTCCGCAAGCTGGTGACGCGTTGATTGGACGGCATTAGACGCCTGCGACAGTCCGACTGTGAACGTCTCAGACGGAAGCATCTCATCTTCCGCCTGATCAGCGACTGAGTCACCAGACTTGACCCGCTGTGGTAGAATACAATATAATACACAGCAAAAATCCCGGCGTACTGCTCATGCGCCGGGATTTTTGTGTCTGCATTCATTTAGTGAGCCGGTAGCTCTCATCGATCCACTTCATGATGGCCGCATCGGGATGCGTGTCATCCAGCACGACGGAGATCCAGGTCTTGTGGTTCATGTGATAGGCCGGATAGACACTTGGCAGCTGGCGGAGGGCTTCCCCCTGCTCCGGCTGTATCTTCAAGTTGATGATATCGACGGGATCGGGATTATCGTCCTTATCGAGCACGGCGCGTTTGACGTGCATGATCAGGGCAAACCATTTCCGATTGGAAGCATGACGAAAGGTTCCGTAGGACTGATAGTGCGTTTCTTTCTCCCATGGGAAATCCGGCGCAACCTGAAAGCGCTCAAGGATGCTCTGCGTCAGTCGGTTAGCCTGGTCGGACGCGAACAGCACATCTTGGCAGCAGGCCGCCGCAACCGCCTCCAGAAGTTCCTCATAGGCTGCGCGGACGGTGTTGACATATGCGCCCGTAGCATTCTTCTGGCGCAGCTGGTAGTACTCCTCATGGGAAATCGCATCAATCACACGGCCTGTGACCATTCCCTTCTCCGTCACCGTCAGGATGGCCTCGAAGTCTCCATTCAAAAAGCGCCGCTCAAGCACATAGTCATCCCCGACTTGTTGGAATCCAAAAGCGAGCATCTTCTTCAGCACCCATCGCTTCCGGGTAAAAATAGTTTCCTCGATTGACACCATGAGTAGTCCTCCCTTTGACAAAACCTGCAATGACACCATTCGCTGCGCCATCACAAATACGAGATACAGGACAAAAAGCAAAGCAAAAGCCGTTCAATCTGTTTCGACTGAACGGCTATTTGCTTTCTGTTTGTTTGTCCATGTTACTGTTCACCGCATGGCACCTTCAGTGGCCCATCGGACTCCCCTCCTTCGGAGAAATCACTTACCCGTCTTTCGAGCTTCGTTTCAAGCATCCGGTAAGAAGTCATCCTATCGATTCGAGCCTTGTCAATCTCTCTATGGCTTTCTTCCTTTTGCTTGACTATATTGTAGCAAAAGCGTGTAACAAAGTCAAGCATTTTCTATTATTATTTTTGGATTTCTGTAATGGCATGTATTATTTCATCAGGCTATTCGATTGATTTTTGTCTTTTAGGAGAGGGGATGCTATTTTATATTTGACAAAATTGATTTTATACAATATAATAAAGCCATATGATGAACAACTGACATGTGCAAGGATTTTAGGAGGACAAACATGAGCTTGAACGGAATCACAAAAGGTACAGAATTCGAGGACATGATGAAGCGCCTGATGCAGGCAGAGGCCAATGGCGTCATGATGTACTACGCGCTGGCACAGCTCGCACGTGAGCAGGGTCTTAAAGATGTAGCAGAGGGCTTTGTCGCTGCAGCCAACGAAGAAGCCGTCCACGCCGGCTTCTACGCCGTACTCAACGGCAAATACCCGTCCGACTTCTGGGGCCTCGTGCGCGCCGTGCAGAAAGCTGAGGAGAACGGCGAGGCACAGGTCAAGACGATCGCCGACAAAGTCCGCGCCGCTGGCTTCGATGAAGCTGCTGACCAGATGGAAATCTTCGCTCGCCAGGAAGGTGGCCACGGTGTACGCCTGCAGGCCATGCTCGACAAGTATCAGCCGAAGAAAGAAGACACGGCTGGCAAGAAAATCTACGTCTGCCCGGTCTGCGGCTACGAGTATGTCGGTGACATCAACGACGAGGACGATTCCTATGTCTGCCCGCTCTGCGGCCAGCCGAAGAGCGCCTTTGTCCTGAAGAAGTAAGATAGACACATTGCGCAGCTGATTCCCCGTGGTTGCAAAAATCCCCAATTCCCAATCAATCCTTTTCCTAAAAAGTGCAGAAACGCCCCGACTGACTGGATCCCCCACCAGTCAGTCGGGGCGTTTGCTATTTTTCCGCCATTACACCAATACGCAAGCATTTCATACTGACGCAAGAAAAAAATCGTACTTGCAGAACGCCTGCAAATAACTTAGCATATAAGTATGTAATACATGACTTTGATAGGGAGGAACCGATTATGAAAATGAAAAAAGTACTTGTCACCATGCTTGCCGCACTTTCTTTTGCCAGCATTTGCTCGGCAGCGGACACGAACGCCAAGAGCGTCGTGCCGACAGCGGAGCAGGTTGCAGCTGCACAGGCTGCGGCAGAAAAGAGCAAGATTGCCACGGCTGCGACGGCTGAGAAGGAGAAAGAGGCCTTTTTCAAGCACGTCCAGGGCAAGACCATCGCTGTGAGCTATGACAGCGGCTTCAAGTTCAACATCGACTATCCGGAAGTCGGCGTGCTGAGATGGACGCCGACGACCGGCCTCTCGCTCGCTCCTTCGGATAACGAAGAATATGAAGTGGCCGAAGTCGGCAAGGATATCTATCAGATCAACTGGATTGAGCAGAAGGGCATCGTCATCTCCCAGGTCATCAACTTCAAGACCCACAAGGTCTTTGCCTACATGACCTGGAACAAAGAAGGCGAGCGCGGTAACCGTGCATCCATCTTCCATCGCGGCACTTTCACGATCCACGAGGCCAATAAATAAGCAACCCGGCAACAACAGACGCTCCCGCCGACTTGTCGTGGACGAGCCGACCGGGCGTATCCCGTTGTTGCCAAAAAATACCTTTTGTTGTAATAAAAACGTTGACATTAAACTAAAAACATGGTATCGTATAGATCACAAGATGAAATTACAGCAATTACAACAATAGCGATTGAGGGCACTAGCCCGTATACGAAAAGGAGCGTTTATCATGAAAATTGCAGTTGTAGCAGCAAATGGTCGTGTCGCAAGAAAAGTCATCGCGGAGGCAGTGAGCCGCGGTCATGAAGTCGTCGCCTTCGGCCGCCATGACGAGAATGACACGCAGGCAAAGATTTACCACAAGAAGGATATCCTCGAGCTTACGAAAGAGGACCTCGCTGGATTCGATGTGGTCGTCGACGGCTTTGGCGCACGGACGGCTGAGCAGCAGCCGATGCACGTCAAGACGTCGCAGTACCTCTGCGACCTTCTCTCTGGGACGGATACGCGTCTCCTCGTTGTCGGCGGCGCAGGCAGCCTTTACGTAAACCAGGAGCACACCGCGGTATTAAGCGATAGCCCGGATTTCCCTGCAGAATTCCTGCCTGTTGCGCGGGCACAGGGCGAGGAACTGGCAAAGCTCCGGGAGCGCAATGACGTCAAGTGGACGTTCATCAGCCCGGCCGCCGACTTCCAGGCCGACGGCGAGCGCACGGGCAAGTATCTCCTCGCCGGTGAACAATTCACGCTCAACAGCAGGAACGAGTCGATCATCTCCTACGCCGACTACGCCATCGCCATGGTCGACGAGATTGAGAGCGGCAAGCACATCCAGCAGCGCATCTCCGTCGTCCGCGCGTAATCCCCACTCTTTGCAAGGATCCCCTAAAAGATCAAGCCCTTCCCCCGAATGGAGTCCCCGCCAGTCGGTCGGAGGGGCTTTGTACATTTTGGGAAAGGCATGCAGGCAAAGATTGTACTATGGAACTGCTTGGGAACTGCTTGTGGATAACTTCTCCTTGCTATGCTTGCTTTCAGCATAAATGCTTTTATATGCTTTCCGCGATTTCAGCCCAGTAATGGCGCGGTTTTGGAGCATTTTCGATTAGGGATTGTGACCTAACTATTAGGGATTGTGACCTAATAGAGTACAAAGTATTAGGAAATGTGACCGGAAGTATTAGGGATTGTGACCTATTTTGAGGTGATTTGATAAAATTACCTATTGAACGCCTAATACTTATTTGGTATAATGAGCCAAAAAGTAGGGATTGTGACCTACGGAAGGAAAAACAGGTCACAATCTCTACTCTAAAACCTAGCGAAAGCGAGGACACATTTATGGGGACATCAGAAGTGAATGAGAAATGTGCCATCTATCAGTCAAATCCCTTAATCGAGGCTAGGAAGCCCTTGAATGCTTTGGAGATGCGGCTGTTCCTGCTGGCTGTAGAAAATGTCAATCCACATATCTCTGGTAGCGACAAGTACTATGACAAGGACTTTGAAGAGTTCCATCTGACGCCTGCGGAGGTTAAGAGTATCTTTGGGCACGGTGAATACCTGAAGCGGCTGGAACATGTCTGTGATGAGATGCTGCAGAAAATCGTCACAGTGCGCGACCACGATGGTGGTTTTGTCAAGTTCTCCGTTTTTGTTCGCATTAAATACACGCCGAAGGATGGTTTGTACATCAAGTTCAACGAGGATATGCGACCCTTCCTGCTCGATATCTACGAGAGCGGTGATGGCTATACGAAAATCAACATGAAGCAGATCTTTAACTTATCTTCGGCCTATGCGATGCGCCTACTGGAACTCATGTTGCAATACCGTGGCACGATGCAGGGGAAAGTCATCACACGCCACATCGAATTGGATAAGCTGCGCTTCTTCTTTGACATAAAGCCTTCGCAGTACAAACAGATTGGTCCATTCTGTAAATATGTGCTGGATAATCCCATTCGTGAAATCAATGAAAAGACACAGTATCATGTGACGTACGTGCGGACGAAGACCGGACGAAAAGTGACGGGATTCACCTTTTCTATGGACTGCCGCCATCTCTTGCTCAATCGTACAGCCGAGGAACAAGTCACGCTGGAAGCACTGCCACCAAAGAAAGACCGTCATGGACTTTCGGAAAAGATGGTCAACAGACTGACGACGTTGTGCGGCAGCAACGAAGAGTTCCTGCGCCGCATGGATTATGCCATCGAACTGACAAAAACACGCAAGGTCAAGAATGTACCTGCTTTTCTCTACAAGGCTATTGCCGAGAACTATCTACAGCAGGATAAGGACATGCAAGCGGCAATTGAACACGAATTCCAGGCTAAGCAGGAAAACGCTGCCTGGGAGCTTGATGCCATCAAGATGTTCGGGGATTCGATTTCCCTCGACGTTGAAGAAATACCATTCGATCTGTCCGATGAGATGGAACGTGCCATGGTCAGCGTCGTGAAAAAGGCACTCGAGGAACGCCATCTCAACATCACAGCAAAACGCTTGCTTGAAACCCACGGCATGTCTGTTGCTCGCTTTATTGCTCTCTATTGCCAAGATGAAACACACTCATCAAAATGACAAATTTATACTGTTCGACAAATTTCCAGAAGGGGACGTATCTTAACCACCATTGATTCCACGGCAATCGAATCGGGTTAAAATCCGTCTCCTTTTCCTGTTATCGGGCTATCTGAGGCAATTTTGGGGAAATGTAGACATCATGGGCAGAGGATTTCTATCTTTAGGCGGCCGCTGGGGTAAAATACGTCGGTGTTTGGCACGGTTGGGGTTAAAATGCGTCACTCTATGAAAAAGTCCAGCACTGGACTTTTTGCCAGTGCTGGACTCTGGGATGAATGTCGACGGTCGGACGGTCGGACTGCTGACGGTCGTGCTGCTGTGTATCAGTCGATGGTGGAGCTGACTTTGGGTGTGGTCGTCTTGAGGTAGTGGAGGAAGTCGTCGAGGGGTAGGGGCTTTGCGAAGTAGAAGCCCTGGAGGATACGGCAGCCAAGGCTGGTGAGGGTGTCGGCCATCTGCTTGTTCTCGACGCCTTCGGCGGTGATCTGGACACCGAAGGACTGGAAGCCGTCGATGATGGCGGGCAGCAGTTTGTTGGTGTGATCGAAGTAGGCGCGGACGAAGGTCATGTCGAGCTTGACATCCTCAAAGGGGAACTTCAGGACGCGCATGAGGTTGGAGTAGCCAGTCCCGAAGTCATCGAGCGAGATCGTGGCGCCCTGCGCCATGAGCATATCGATATTCTGATGCAGGCGCGCTTCGTATGAGAGGGCCGACTCTGTGATCTCGAAGCAGAAGGAGCGGAGGGGGATGTGGTGATGCTGTGCGATGCGGCAGATGCGTTCGGCCATGTGAATATCGCGGCATTGGATCGGCGAGAGGTTGACATTGAGCCGCTTCAGGCCGAGTTCCTGAAGCGGGTGCTCGTTCAGGAACAGGCAGGTTTTCTCGAAGACCTGCTCGCCGATCTGGGTGATGGTGCCACTGCGCTCTGCTGCTGTGATGAAGAGGTCTGGCCTTATGAGGCCGAGTTCCTCGTCATGGATGCGCGCGAGCACCTCAGCGCCGATGATACGCCGCTCCTGCGTGCCGTAGAGCGGCTGCAGGTAAATCTGTACCGCATGGTTCTCAATGGCGCGGTCGACGGCCTGACGGATTTTTATCTTAAGGCGGGCCTGCTGGAAGAGCGACTGCTCCATGATGACGACATCGTGCTGCTGCTCGGCGCGCTGCAGGGCCATGGCTGTGTAGTCGAAGAACTGCTCGACTTCTTCCTGCTGCAGATGGCCGCTGAACATGGCATAGCTGGCCGTCAGATAGAGGTGGGCATGCGTGTCGATCCAAGGCGCCTGCATGCGCGCTTCAATCTCGTCATGGATCCTGGAAAAGTCGTGCTTCTTCGTCGTGATCAGGAGGAAGCGCCCGGCAGCCGCGTAGATGACCTGGCAGTCCGGAAAGGCCGCCTTGAGGTAATGGACGATGGCGCGCAAGCCCTTTGCCATCTGCCGCTCCCCGTAGAGGGCATTGCCCTCGGTATAGTCGTTGAGGCCGATGGCCACAGCAAAGAAATCACCCCTCTGGTTGATCTCCCGCAGATAGGGCGTGGCCGTCGCATAGTTCAGGGCGCCTGTCTTGCGGTCGATGAAGATGTCGGGATTCTGGAAGGCGAAGTACTGGATGAGGATGGCCAGCATGTAGAAGGAGTTCATGACGAGATACGGCGCGGCGTACATGCGCACGATATAGCCGATCACAAGCACGGCCCAGGCCCCGATGAGCGAGGCCTTCTCGACCGGATTCCAGGAGAAGCGGCGCAGGCCGATGTACGAGAGGAGCATCATGAGCAGCAGGTAGAAGTAGGCGTTGGCGTAGATGATGCGGTAGAGAAGGCCGCTGTGGTAGCCCTGCGCATCGATGGAGAAGACGAGCCCCGTCAGCGGTGAACTCAGGATCAGGATCGAGGTCAGGATGGCGGGAAGCTCGACAAGCCAGCGCGGGAACCTGGTAAAGCGCCCCCGCTCGTGCACGAGTGCCTCGATGTACGAGAAATCGAGAAAGGAACGCCAGATAAAGCCGAGGAAAAAGGCGGCGTTGACCGCATACAGGAGCCCGCTCGAGAAGAGCAGGTGATGAGCGTCCATCTCGCTCGACACGATGTCAAAGGCAAGCGTCAGGCCCTCTGCCCCCAGGAGCGCGCGGAAGAAGAAGTTCCGCCGGATGGGGAGGTAAACGCGCCGCAGGGACAGGATGCAGAGCAGGATGAGAACGATAAAAGAAGCCAGTGCAAATTCATAATGGTAAATCATGAGAAATCTCCCAAAAGGTATTAAAAACAAACTGTTTACCACGATTATAGCATAATCTTGTACGCATCTAAATGCTGTCATATAATTTGCCTGAAATTTCATTGGGGTGAAAACGGGATACATGGGAATGATTTTGCGTTTCTCTGCAGAATGTGGTACATTGTTGGAAGAACTGATTTTCATGAAGATTTAACGAAGCGGGCCACACCTGGCGACCTGCTGAAAAGGGATGGAGTGTATATGGAACGAAAACAATGGAGGCATCATCAGTTTGTGTGGAGAAATTCCCAGCCTGCTAAGTAGCTTCATAATCCCATGGTAACCTTACATCAATGTCGGAGCAGCGGAGCATAATCATATCAATCATGTTGTCTATATTACGAAATCCGTAGGCCATGTAAACGGATAGCTTGATTTTCCGATTGGTCGCCTCCAGTACGGCGTTGGACAGATGATGCTCCATTGTTGCCAGTATGGCATCGTAGTGACGGCGTATTTTCCGTTGGAGCTCGACAAACACATTGATGCGACAGTGCTGAGCCCATTTAATCCATCCGTCCAGTTCTTTCTTGGCGATAGCGACATTCTCGCACTGGAAAACAAGACGGAGTTTCTCTTTTAGCAGATAGGCACGATACAGCCGCTTGTCAGCCTTGGCAATGAATTCAAGCTGAGCTTGCTGTTTCTTGGTGAGATGCTCCGGAGCCTTTCCCAGAGCAAACCGAGAGCCTTTCAAGTCTTTGGCTGTGGTATCTTTCTTGGGACGACCGCGTTTCTTCGGAGTCTTATCTGCTGGATTCCTCAAGGCATCACGCCATGCTAAACGACGCACCTCGTCAAGGGCTTCAGTAGCCCACTGTACAACGTGGAACGGGTCAATGCATCGCTTGGCTACCGGACAAAAATCGTTGATGCATGCCTGAATCCATTTGGCACCATCACCAGATACAAGCTGTATATTGGCCAGTTGTTCTTTGCTCAGCAGCTTGAAGAACTTGGTGAAAATGGTCTTGCCATGTCCTTCATGAGCCCAGATAACCTTACCTGTGTCATGATTGATGACCACCGTTATGTACTTGTGTCCCTTCTTGTAGCTGGTTTCGTCAACGCCTATGCGGACAAGTCCCACGAAGTGTGCGGCTGGATTTGCATCAAGTTCAGCCCGCATCCTGCTAATGATAGAGCCGATGGTATTCCAAGAAATCCTGAGCAAAGAGGCAACAGCGGTTTTCGTGCAGGACAAGGAGAGCCAAGTGGCCAGCTCCTCAAATTCCTTTGTAAAACGGGACTTATGCCTTGCCCAAGGAACAGATGCCGTAACGACCCCATGTTTGGGGCACATGACACGATGTATATCTGCTACAATATAGACTTTGTGGGTATTCCAGTCGCAAGCCCGCCAAGAACGGGTGCCACCGCGGCCATTGTCATAGTGGACAGATTTTCTGCCACATATGCCGCAACGGCATTGTTCGTCTTTGGTAGGATGTGCCTTGATGACAATTGTTCCATCTGGCAAAATTTTCATGTCATCTATAGCGGTATGCTTGACATTTAGGATTGATTTGAGTATCTTTTTGGTGAGCATACATTTCCCCCGTACGATGTGTTTTTTAGCCGAAAATATCGTACAGGAAAATGTATGCTTTTTCAATGGTCATAAGGGATGGGAAGAGTTAGTTCCCCACACATTCTGATGGAGTGCCAAACAATGTTACATGCTCCTCGGAGCATTTTGCCTGATTGCCATACTCGTCATGGGCGCGCTGGGCTGCGTCAGCGGCTCGCCAATCGGTGGGCTGGCGGCCAAGAATGTCAAGCCGGTGCCGCTGACACCGATGGAGCAGGCCCAGAAGGACTATGCAAGCGTCACAATCACGTATCAGATTGGGGATGCAAGCGAAGTCCTCGACAGCGACCGTATCCTCTCGTGGCTCAGGGAGAATGAGGACGGCAGCGTCGCCTTTGATGAGCAACAGGCAAAGGCCTTCGTCAAGTCGCTTGCCGAGAAGTACGATACGGCCTACACGACGCGCACCTTCCACACGACCTCGGGCCACGACATCCAGATCGCGCAGGGCGACTACGGATGGCGCATCGACCAGGAGGCCGAGACAGCGCATCTCCTGCAGCTGCTCGCCGCAAAAGAGAGCGCGACCTGCGAGCCAATCTACGCGCAGACAGCCGCCGTGCACGCCAAGAACGACTGGGGCACGAGCTACGTCGAGGTCAGCCTGACGGATCAGTACCTCTGGCTCTACAAGGACGGCAAGTGCATCCTCGAGAGCTACTTCGTCTCGGGCAATCCGACCCGCGGCCATGCGACACCGAGAGGTATCTACGGCCTGACCTACAAGACACGCAACGCGACGCTGAGCGGCGAGGGCTACGACTCGAAAGTCAAGTACTGGATGCCGTTCAACCGCAACGTCGGCCTGCACGACGCCCCATGGCGCTCGAGCTTCGGCGGCCAGATCTACCGCTCGAACGGCTCCCACGGCTGCATCAACCTGCCGCCAGCCAACGCCGCCAAGATCTATGAGAATGTCGAAAAGAACACGCCTGTCATCGTCTACTGAGCGACGGCCCCTGCTCATACAGAAGACCGCTGCAAAAGCCTCCAAGCTTTTGCAGCGGTCTTTTTTGCTGCGCCTTGCGCATATCAGATTTTCTCGAGGAACGCCTGCACGTAAGGCAGTGCTGCGCCGATGGTGATGTTGTGCTTCGGCATGCGGCTGACCTCCAGGAAATCGTGCGCCTCAGAGAACGGCGTCTGCTCGGCAATCTCCTGATAGAGGTAGTCGATGTCGGCCTGCTGCAGGTAGGGCGCGAGATAGCCGCCGAGGATGAAGGTCTTATCGTAGATGAGGTGAAGCATGTTGATGGCCCGCGCCAGGTTCTTGAGGTACGTAATCCAGATTTCCTGTGCCCGCCGGTCCGCAGCGCGCACCTTCTCGAAGAATGCATCGAGATCTTCCAGGTCCCATTGGAGTGTGCGCAGCGAGCAGAGCGTCTCGAGACAGCCTCGCTTGCCGCAGTAGCAGCGCGCGCCATCTGGATCCATCTGAATGTGCTCAATCGTGACGCTGTGGCCGTGACGGCCTGTGATGATCTTGCGGTCCAGGATCAGCGCAGCAGCGAGGTGGCGGCTCAGCGAGAGGTAGAAGGCATCGTCCAGTCCGGGTGCGGCCCACAGCTCTGCAATCGCAGCGCTGTCGGCATCGTGGGCAAAGCGGCAGGGATACGGCAGGTATTGCTGAACGGCAGAGACATGCAGCCCTGTGCAGTCGAGGATCTTCCCGTAGATGACGCGCTGGCCGTCCGACGAAATCAGGCCTTGCATGGCAAAGCCGACGCCGAGGACTTGCTCGTCGCAGAACTGGCAGTCGTCCTTGAATTGCAGGATGCGGGCACAGACCGCCTTAAAGTAAGCATCCGTCGGCTGGAAGTCGATGGCAAAGACCGTGCGGTCAATCTTCCGGCCGTAGAGGTCGATGGCGATGATCTTGATCAGGTGACTCAGGAGCTCCACGCCGATGCTGACGCGATACTGCGGCTGGATAGCGTAGGCACTAGGCTTGCGCCCGACGACTTCGCTCTCGATCTGCCCCGCTTCGCGGATGAGCCCTTCCTCCTTCAGGGCATTGAGATTCGTCGTGATGGTCGGACGGCTCAGATGCAGGTCATAGGCGATATCCTGCTGTGCGACGCTTTCCTTTTGATAGATGTATTGATAAATCCGCTGGCGGTTCGTCTGGCGGATTTCAGATGGTGTGATGCTCTTCTTCATCATGATCCTCTCTTTTTACAAAATGACTTTTAAAAATGCTGTCATCATTATAGCACACAGCGAAAAAGAACGCCATATCACGGGGTACCTGCCAGATCGACAGGGATTTGCCCCGTGTTTTTTATGTTTTTTTCGATTTTCCTCTTGACAATCGGACGGCATGCGATTATTATATAAACAGATTTGAAAAATGATTTTACAAAATAGATAAACAGAAAGGAAGTCTTATCATGGGTATCCTTGAAAAAATGGCACTGACTGGCAAAAAAGGTTTCGTCACGGGCGCAGCTCGCGGCATCGGCAAGTGCACAGCTACGGCATTCGCTGAGGCTGGCGCAGATGTCGCGATCGTCGACCTCGACATCGAGACGGCCAAGAAGACGGCTGCTGAGCTTGCCGAAAAGACGGGCCGCAAGGTCATCGCGATCCAGACCGACTGCACCAACAAGGAACAGGTCGACGCTATGGTCGAGGAAGTCGTCGCCAAGCTCGGCGGACTCGACTTCTGCCACAACAACGCAGGCATCTGCATCAATGCTCCGGCAGAGGAAATGACGTATGAGCAGTGGCTGAAGGTCATCAACATCAACCTCAACGGCATCTTCCTGACGGACATCGCCGCAGGCAAGTACATGCTCGCACATGGCGGCGGCTCCATCATCAACACGGCTTCTATGTCGGCGCACATCGTCAATGTGCCGCAGCCACAGTGTGCCTACAACGCCTCGAAAGCTGGCGTCATCCAGCTCACGAAGTCTCTGGCGATTGAATGGGCCAAGAAGGGCGTCCGCGTCAACTGCATCAGCCCGGGCTACATGGCAACGGAGCTCACGATGAACTCCCCGACGCTGATCCCGCTGATCGAGAAGTGGAATGCGATGGCTCCGATGGGACGCATGGGCAAGCCGGAAGAACTCGAATCCATCTGCGTTTACCTGGCCGGTGACACGAGCACCTTCACGACGGGCACAGATGTCATCGTCGATGGCGCGTTCACCTGCTTCTGATCGAATCCAGCAAAATAGCGATGGGCCAGCAGAGACTGCTGGCCCGTTGTATAGAAAGAGAGGAAAATCATGACTGCGAAAGAGGCTCTGATTCAGGGAAAGACAGCCTTGGGCATCGAATTCGGATCCACGCGCGTCAAGGCTGTACTGATTGATTTATCGGGAACGGTACTGGCAGTCGGCATCTACGATTGGGAAAATTCCTTTGAGCATGGAATCTGGACCTTCCCCCTCGATTCCATATACAAGGGACTGCGCAGCTCGTACCGTGCCTTGAAGCAATCCGTCAAGGATCAGTATGGGGTGACGCTCACGACCATCGGCTCCATCGGCATCAGCGCGATGATGCACGGATACATGGCGTTTGACCGCCAGGGGACACTGCTTGCACCCTTCCAGACGTGGCGCAATACGAATACGCAAGAAGCAGCGGACCGGCTGACGGAACGCTTCCAGTTCAACATCCCACTCCGCTGGACGGTCGCACACCTCTATCAGCGCATCCTGGATGGAGAAGCGCACGTAAAGCACCTGGATTACGTCTCGACGCTGGCCGGATTCATCCACTGGCAGCTGACAGGCCAGAAAGTCATTGGCGTCGGCGATGCGGCGGGGATGTTCCCGATCGATCCGGCGACGAATGATTACGATGAATCGATGGTATCGTCCTTCCAGGCGCTCTTACAGCCGTATGGGTTCTCATGGGAAATGCGGGACGTATTCCCGAAGGTATTGGTCGCTGGCGAGGATGCCGGTTCCCTGACGAAACGCGGCTGCCTCCTTTTGGATGAGGACGGCGATCTTCTGCCCGGCATCCCGTTCTGCCCGCCGGAAGGCGACGCGGGAACCGGCATGACGGCAACTAATGCCGTGGCGCCGCGCACGGGAAACGTGTCGGCCGGAACGAGCACCTTCGCCATGATTGTCCTGGAGCATCCGCTGCAGAAGCTGCACCGCGAGATCGACATGGTCGCGACGCCGACCGGTGCCCCCTGCGCCATGTCACATGCCAACAACGGCACGACAGACCTCAATGCCTGGGTGCATCTCTTCGGCGAATTTGCCGCGCTCATGGGCCATCCTGCCAGCATGGATACGTTATTCACAAAGCTCTACACGAATGCCATGCAAGGCGATCCGGACTGCGGCGGCCTGCTCCCCTACGGCTATTACTCGGGTGAGAATATCACCATGATCAATGAAGGGCGCCCCATTTTCCTTCGGACGACGAAGAGCCGCTTCACCCTCGCCAATCTCATGCGGGCACATCTCTATACGTCATTGGGGGCCGTCAAGATTGGCCTGGACATCCTGCGCGATGAAGGCGTCGAGATGGACCGCATCATGGGCCATGGCGGGTTCTTCAAGACGAAAGGCGTCGGTCAGCGCTGCCTCTCGGCCGCCTGTGGCGCTCCCGTGACGGTCATGAATACGGCGAGCGAAGGCGGCGCCTGGGGCATTGCGCTCCTGGCTGCTTATCGGATTGACCGGCAGCCGGGCGAGACGCTCGACATGTATCTGGATCAGCGCATCTTCGCGCATCTCGGCGGTGTGACGCTGTCGGCAACCGAAGCGGAAACGCAGGGGTTCGAAGTCTTCATGCGTCATTATCGGGCCGGGCTCTCTGTCGAAAAAGCCGCCATCGATGCGTTAGATTGGTGAGGAGGGATTCTTGATGAGTAAATGGCGTGTTCGCATCGGATACGGCATGGGCGACCTTGGCTGTAATCTGGTGTTCAGTACGATGGCATCGTATCTGATGGTATTCTACACGGATGTATTCGGCATCGCCGCAGCAGCTGCTGGCACGATGATGCTGGTGACCAAGTTCATCGATGCGATGACCGATACCATGATGGGCATCATTGTCGATCACACCCACACGCGCTGGGGGCAGGGGCGCCCGTACTTCCTGATTGGCGCCGTCCCCTTTGCAGTCTTCACGTTCCTGACGTTCTATATCCCCGACTTCGATGCGACGGGCAAGCTGATCTGGGCCTATGTCACCTACTGCCTGCTCTGCACCGCGTACACGGTCGTGAACATCCCGCTGAACACGATTGTCCCGCGCCTGACCTCGGATATCCATGAACGCGATATTCTGGTATCGACCCGCATGATCTGTGCGATGATCGGCACGGCCATCGTCATGTCCATCACCGCGCCGCTCGTCGACTTCTTTGGTGCAGGCGATGAAGCGCAGGGCTATCTCGTCACGATGACGCTCTACGGCATCGTTGCGATGCTTATCTTCTTCTTCACGTTCTCGAGTACGAAAGAAGTCGTTCCCCCGACGGTCAGCAACGAGCACATGAGCCTCAAGGACAGCTTCAAGGGGCTGACGGGACAGGCATGGATCCTGTTTTTCCTGAACCTGTTCTACTTTTCCCTCTACGTGGTCCGCAATACG